>NZ_JBTMMT010000023.1:0-86842 GCF_055517075.1 Micromonospora sp. DSM 43699 | reverse complement strand
GGGTTAGAGGAGGTGGAGGGTGCGGGCTCGGTGGACGGCTTCGCGGCGGCGGGTGGCGTCCAGCTTGCGGTAGATGTTGCGTACGTGCGTCTTGACGGTGTTGACCGACAGGGACAACTCGCTGGCGATCTCCACGTTGGACAGGATGCTCTGGAGGTAGCGCAGGATGGTCAGCTCCCGATCGGTGAGCGGCTCCTCCAGCGCCCGCTGTGGACCGCCCGACACCCGCTCGACCGGCTGCTCGGCGTCACGCAGGAGTTCGCTGACCTGGGGCCAGTGTGCCGTACCGGAGTCGAGGTGAGCGGCGAGCAGGTCCCGGACGGCTGGTTCGGCCCGGGTGAAGACCCGCCGGTGACCGTGCCGGCCGGCCAGGTCCAGCACCCGCTCCAACAGCCGGCCGGCCCGACGCTCGTCACCGGCCCGCCGGGCCAGCACCGCGTCCAACACACCGGCGGCGAGGCGTACCGACAGCGGCCAGTCGGCAGCGCCGGGGGCGTCCCAGTCCGGCAGCGCCTGAGCGGCGGCCCGGACGTCACCGGCTCGGAACTCCACCCGGGCCAGCGCCAGCGCCAGCACGGGCACCGGTTCCGGCTCCCGGACCCGCCCGGCGAGCAACCGCCGGGCGGTGTCCAGATCGCCCTGCTCACCACGCAGGTCCGCCTCCAGTGCGAGTAGCCGGTCGACCAACTCCCCGGCACCGGCAAGCACACCACCATCCGCCAGCCGCCCGGCACCGGTGAGCCCGTCCCGGGCTCGCAGCACCACCTCGATGGCCGCCGCCGGCTCGCCGGCATCGCGCAACAACGCCGCCCGGCACAGTGCCACCACCGCCCCGACCGTGGCCGCCCCGTTCACCGCCCCGTCCAGGGAACGGGGCACCGCACCACCGATCACCTCACCGAGCGGACGGCCCACCGCGCCACCGGCCGTACCCACCACCGTGCCACCGGTCAGACCGGTCACCATGCCACCGGTCAGACCGGTCACCGTGCGGGCCGAGGGGCCCACCACGGCACCGGCCGGACCTGTCACGTCCGGCGGTCCGGTCGTCCCGTCACCGAACAGGCTGGTCGGCACGCCGCCTGTCACACCTGTCACGGCGACAGCCGCCGTCAGCTCGGCGGTAGCCTCTGCGGGCTGGCCCCGCTGCAACGCCACCAGGGCCAATGCCAGATGTGCGTAGCCGCAGTCGACCCGACTCGACCAACCCTGGCAGGGAGGCATGGCCAGGGCCGCGCGGGCCGTCTGCTCGGCCGGTGACAGCTCACCGGCGAGAGCGAGCAGCAGGGCCGACCGGGTCGCGCCGACCAGCTCGGTCCGGTGCCGACCGGCCTGCCGGGCCGCCGCCAGCGCTTCGGTGAACCGCGCCCCGGCCGTCCCCAGGTCCCCCTCGGCCAGGTCGGTCAGGCCGAGCGCGGTGCCGACCACCGCCCGCACGTCCGCGTCCTCCCCGGTCCGGGGGTCCTCGTCCGTCGGCACCGCTGCCACCACGAGACCGGCCCCGGCGGGCACGCCGGAAAGGTCGACCCCGGCCGGTACGCCGGTGGCGAGGAGTCGGGCGGCGGCCCGGCGTACCTCCGGGTGGTCGCCGGCCAACCGGGCCAGGGTGAGTTCCAACGCCACGGCCAACCGACGGAACCGGTCCCGGCGTGGGGCCGGCAGCGCGTGGGCAGCCGCCACCGCGTCCCGCAGCCGGGCGGTCGCCGCCCCGGTGTCCCCCGCGTACGCCCGTTCGGTGCCGGCCGCCAACGCCAGCTCCGGATCCCGCCGCACCGCCTCGGCGGGCGGCGGCGGGGGCGGCGGTACGTCCGGCGCCTCCCCCTCGTACGGCACCAGTTCCGGCCAGTGGGTCAACAGCAGCCCGGTGGCCCGGTCCCACTGCCCGGCGGTGAGCGCATGGCGCAGCGCGTCGGCCGGCCGGTCGTGGTCGGCATGCCAGTCGGCGGCCCGCCGGTGCAGCTCACCACGTTCGGCCTCGTCGAGACCGGCCAGTTCCTCGCGGAGTACGTCGGCAAGCAGCGGGTGTGGCCGGAACCAGGGCGGTTCACTGTCGTCGCGGTGCAGGAAGCCGCCGTCCCGGGCCAGCCCGGTCAGCAGCTGACCGGAGTCGGTGCGGCCGGTCAGCGCGTCGGCCAGGTCGGCGCGGACCGCCCCGCCGAGGGCGCCGCGACGCAGCAGTTCCCGGGTCGGCGGCGGCAACTGTGCCAGCACCTCGGCGCGCAGGTACGCGGCCACGTCCGGGTGATCACCGCCGAACCGCTCCGCCCACCGGCACGGGTCGGGCTGCCCCCGGGCGGCCAGGGCGGCGAACCGCAGACCTGCCGGCCAACCGCCTGTGCGTTCCCGCAACCGGGCGACCGCAGCGGCCGGCAACGGCACCCCGTGCGCCACCAGCAGGTCGGCCACCTCGTCGGTGGTGAAGGCCAGGTCGTCGGGGCCGATCTCGGTCAGTTCACCGGCCAGCCGCAGCCGGTGCAGGGCGGGTGGCAGACCGGTCCGGGCGGCGGCTACCAGCCGCAGCCGCCCGTCGGCGTGCCGTAACAGGAAATCCAGACCGGTGAGTACGGCCGGGTCGGTCACCCGGTGCAGGTCGTCGAGGACCAACCGAACAGGATCCTCCCGGGCCGCCAGCGCGGCGGCGAGCGGCTCCAGCTGGTCGGGGCGCAGCGGGGTGACCGACGGTGGGGGGGTCGGCGGTACGGCGGTCGGCTCGGCCCGCAGCGCGCCGCGCAGGGCCGTCGTGAGGTACGCCCACAGCCGCTCCCCACTGTCGCCCGCCTCGACCTGCACCCAGGCCGGCGGGTCCCGGCCCTGGTCCCGGCCCTGGCCCTGGTCCGACGCTCGCGCCCAGGCGGTCAGCAGTGTCGTCTTGCCCCAGCCGGCCGGCGCGCGGACCAGGGTGAGGGCGCCGGTGACCCCGCCGTCGAGGCAGCCCAGCAGCCGGGGTCGCAGCAGCACCGGCTCCGGCAGGGCGGGCGGAGTGAGCCGGGATGCCAGGAGCGGCGGGCCGGCGGGCACCTCGGCGCTTGCGGTGCTGCGGCGCTGTCGCGGCATCCACCCCTCCCCCCGTCGACGCGTTCCTCCCCCGGTCGACGGCGGTTACCCGGCCCGGCCCGGTTCACCCCTTCGGGACGAGCCCGGTTCACCCGGGGCCGACCGACCATGGGCGGACCGGACGGCTGGCCGGGCAGGGCCGGCCGCCCACCCCGGTCCCGGCGGGAGAGGCGGGTGGTACGGATGGGACGGCTGGGCGTACCACGGTGGTGGCCGCGGCGGCAGGTGGCCGGCGTACGGTCAGGTCGCTGGCAGGTGGTGACGGTCGGGGTGCCGGCGGCGGAGCTGCTGCCCGACGGGCGGTGGCCGGAGCCGCTGCGGCCCCTGGCCGGCGCGGTGGAGGTCGACCTACGGCCGGCCCCCGGCGGGCGGGGCACCGAGCTGGCGGTCCGGCCCCTCGGCGGGGTCGACACCCTGCCCGGGATGTCCGCCCACCTGGTCGGCGACGACCCCGACGGCTACCTGCGGCAGGTGTTGCGCGCGGTCCGGCAGCTCGTCGAGACCGGCGAGGAGCTGCGCGCCGACCGGCCCGTCGTCGAGCGGCCCGCCGACGACCGGCCCGCCGTGGCCCGCCCGGTGGAGCCCGGATGAGGGCGCTGTGCTGGGAGGGCGTCGACCGGCTCGCGGTACGCCAGGTGCCCGACCCGGAGCTGCGCAACGCCCACGACATGATCGTCCGGGTCCGGCGCAGTGCCACCTGCGGGGCCGACCTGCCGTTGCTCGCCGGTCGGGTGCCGGGCCTCGCCGCCGGGGACGTGCTCGGGCACGAGTTCCTCGGCGAGGTGGCCGAGATCGGCCCGGCGGTACGCCGACACCGCGTCGGCGACCGGGTGGTGGTCTGCGCCGCCGTGGCCTGCGGGAACTGCTGGTACTGCCGGCAGGGCCTCTACTCCTGCTGCGACAACGGCGCGACCACCGGGACGGTCACCGAGGCGGCCTGGGGTCAGCCCACCGGCGGCTGCTACGGCCACCCCCGGCGGACGGGCGGGTTCGCCGGCAGCCACGCCGAGTACGTCCGGGTGCCGTACGCCGACGTCGGGGCGTTCGCCGTGCCCGACCCGGTCAGCGACGACCGGGCGGTCTTCGCCTCGGACGCCGCCCCCGCCGGGTGGATGGGGGCCGAGCTGGGTGCGGTCCGCCCCGGTGACGTGGTCGCGGTCTGGGGGGCGGGGGCGGTGGGTCAGCTCACCGCGCAGGCGGCGACGGCGCTCGGCGCGGACCGGGTGATCGTGATCGACAGGTATCCGGAGCGGCTGCGGATGGCCGAACGGCACGCGGGCGCCGAGACGCTGCACTACGAGCACACCGACGTCCCCGCCGAACTGCGGGAACGCAGTGGCGGCCGGGGCCCCGACGTCTGCGTGGAGGCGGTCGGGGTGGCCGACGGCGGTGGCCGGCCGGTCTCGCTCGCCGACCGCTTCACCGGTCGGGGCGGCCCGGCCGAGGACCCGTTGGCGGTCCGGGAGGCGGTGCACGCCTGCCGCAAGGGTGGCACGGTCTTCGTCTCGGGCACCTTCACCGGTTTCGTGGACGCCTTTCCGCTGGGCGCGGTGATGCACAAGGGGCTCACCCTGCGCAGCGCCCGGCAGCACGGTCAGCGGTGGATTCCGATGCTGCTGGACCGGATGGCCCGGGACGAGCTGCGTACCGAACACCTGGCGACGCACCGGTTCGACCTGGACCAGGGTCCGACCGGGTACGCGCTGTTCCGGGACCGGGCCGACGGCTGTGTCCGGTCGGTCTTCACGCCGCACGGGTGAGGGGCGGGCACGGGTGGCACACTCGGCGGATGCCCCACGACCGCGCGTACGACATCGTCCTGTTCGGCGCGACCGGCTTCACCGGCGGGCTGACCGCCGAGTACCTGGCCCGGCACGCCCCGGCCGGGTTGCGCTGGGCGCTGGCCGGGCGCAACCCGGCGAAGCTGGCGGCGGTCCGGGACCGGCTCGTCGGCATCGACCCGACCCTGGCGGAGTTGCCGCTGCTCACCGCCGACGTCACCGACGCCGGGTCGCTGCGCGTGGTGGCGCAGGCCACCCGGGTGCTCGCCACCACTGTCGGGCCGTACGTGCACCACGGGGAGCCGCTGGTCGCCGCGTGCGCCGCCGCCGGCACCGACTATCTCGACATCACCGGCGAGCCGGAGTTCGTGGACCTGATGTACGTGCGGCATCACGCCGAGGCGGTGCGCACCGGGGCCCGGCTGGTGCACGCCTGCGGTTTCGACTCGATCCCGCACGACCTGGGCGTCTGGTACACGGTCCGGCAGCTGCCGGCGGACGGGCCGATCACCGTGGACGGGTTCGTCCGGGCCGGGGGGAAGTTCTCCGCCGGCACGTACCACTCGGCGCTCACCGCGTTCTCCCGTACCGCCGAGGCGAAGCGGGCGGCGCGGGCCCGCCGGGCGGTCGAGCCCCGACCTGACGGCCGCCGGGTCCGCGCGGTGCCCGGCAAGGTGGGCCGCTCGGCGACGGCCGGCGGGTGGGCGGTGCCGCTGCCCACCATCGACCCGCAGGTGGTACGCCGGTCCGCAGCCGCCCGCCCGGAGTACGGCCCGGACTTCCGCTACCGGCACTTCGCCGCCGTCAAGCGGCTACCGACGGTGCTGCTGGCCGGGGTGGGGATGGCCGGCCTGGTCGGGTTGGTCAAGTTGCCGCCGACCCGGCGCTGGCTGCTCGGCCGGCTCGCGTCCGGGCAGGGCCCGAGTGCGGCGCAGCGGGCCAGGTCGTGGTTCCGGGTGCGGTTCGTCGGTGAGGGCGGGGGCAGCACGGTCCGCACCGAGGTCTCCGGCGGCGATCCCGGCTACGACGAGACCGCCAAGATGCTCGCCGAGTCGGCCCTCTGCCTGGCGTACGACGAACTGCCCGGCACATCCGGTCAGGTGACCCCGGTGACGGCGATGGGCGATGCGCTGCTGGACCGGTTGGTGAAGGCGGGGATGACGTTCCGGGTCCTCCAGGCGCGGAGCTGACCGGGGCGGTCGGCGGGTCGGCGGTCGGGAGCGGCGGTCGGGAGCGGCGGTCGGCGGGTCGACGGCGGTCGCGGCTTGACCCTCTACCTGGTTGAGGCGACAGCATCATGGGCGTGGAGAGCGAGTTGCGGAGTATCGGCGAGCTGGCCCGGGCCAGCGGCCTGACGGTCAGCGCGCTGCGGTTCTACGACGGGTGCGGGGTGCTGACCCCGACGCTCGTCGACCCGGTGAACGGTTACCGCTGGTACACCGACGCGCAGGTGGCGCCGGCCCGGCTGGTGGCCGGTCTGCGCCGGGTCGGCATGCCGTTGGCCGAGATCGCCGCCGTGCTGCGGCTGCGGGACGAACCGGAGCGGGTCGGGCGGCTGCTCGACGCGCACCTGCGTCGGCTGGAGGACGGTCTCGCCGATGCCCGCCGCGAACTCTCCCGGGTCCGTGCCCTGATCGATCCCGAGGAGTACCAGATGACCACCCGCATCGTGCTGTCCCGTGCCGACCTGGCCGCCGCCGTCGACGCCGTCCGGTTCGCCGTCGGCAGCGACCCCGAACTGCCGGTGCTCGCCGGCGTGCTGCTGGACGTGGAGCCCGACGGCGTACGCCTGGTCGCGACCGACAGGTACCGGATGGCGCTGGCCCGGGCCGGTGGTGGGGTGGACGGCCCGCCGGTGCGGGCGTTGCTCCCGACGGCGGCCGTCGACGAGTTCCGGGCGCTGCTCGACACCGCCACCGAATCGGAGGCACACCTGACTGTCGCCGAGGGGCAGGTCACCGTCGCCGTCGCCGGTGCCGAAGCCCGCTCGGCGGTCCTGCCGTACGAGTTCACCGACTACCGGCGGCTGCTGCACCGACCGGCCGACGCCCCGGCCCGGCGGGTCCCGGTCGACGTGGCGGCCCTACGCGCCGCGCTGCGGGCCAGCACCCCCACGGTCACCCGGGAACACGAAGGGGTGTCGCTGCCGGTGACCGTGCTCGGCGTGGACGAACGCAACGGGCTGCGCCTGGTCGACGCGACCGAACTGGCCCGCCCGGGCCAGCCCGACCTGCTGGTCGGGGTGAACGGCGACTTCCTGCTCGACGCGCTGGACGCCGCCGGTGGCGCGCAACTGGTGCTGGAACTCGACGGCCCGATCGCCCCGCTGGCCGTCCGCCGCCCGGACGACGAGGACACCTTCTCGATCCTGATGCCGATCCGTCTCTGACGGTGCCGCCCCCGCCGGCCGGGTCTCCACCCCGCCGGCGGTCACCGGCACCGCCCGCGACCGGCACCGGCACGCATATGACCGGCCCGGACATGAGCGGCGGGGGCATGGGGGTCGCCGAAGCCGGGGCCGGGGGCCGGGGGGCGCGACGGTAGCATCTGGGGGTCCCACCCGACTGCCTGGACGGAGCGTACGGAGCAGCATGCTCGACATGGAGTTGATCCGGAAGGATCGCGAGGCGGTGGCGACCGCGCTGGCGAAGCGGCTGGATCCCGCCGAGGTCAACCGGGTCCTGGACGAGATCCAGCGGCTCGACCAGGAGCGTCGTGCCCTGATCACGGAGATCGACGCCGAGCGGCAGCGCCGCAAGGCCGAGGCTCGGGCGTACGCGCAGGCGAAGCGGGCCGGCACCACGCCGGAGCCCGTCGCGCCGGACGCCGAGCGTAAGCAGCTCGCCGAGCTGGAGTCCCAGCTGGACGAGGTGCAGTCCCGGCTGCGCGGCACGATGAGCGAGCTGCCCAACCTGCCCGCCGACGACGTCGTGCCCGGCGGCAAGGAGGCCAACCGGGTGGTGAAGACCTTCGGCGAGCCCCCGGTCATCGAGAAGATCCGCGACCACGTGGAGCTGAGCCGCGCGCTCGGCCTGGTCGACCACGAGCGGGGTGTCAAGCTCGGTGGGTCCGGCTTCTGGATGTACACCGGCCTGGGTGCCCGGCTGGAGTGGGCGCTGATCAACTGGTTCATCGACGAGCACGTGCGGGCCGGCTACGAGTTCCTGCTCCCGCCGCACCTGCTGCTGGACACCGCCGGTTTCGCCGCCGGCCAGTTCCCCAAGTTCTACGACGACGTCTACCACCTGGACCGGGAGTCCGCCCCGCGCGGGCAGTTCCTGCTGCCCACCTCGGAGACGGCCATCCTCGGCGCCTACCAGGACGAGATCCTGGAGACGTCGAAGCTCCCGCTGAAGGCGTTCGCCTACACCCCCTGTTACCGACGGGAGGCCGCCGGTTCGCACTCCGACGAGCGCGGCACCGTGCGGGGGCACCAGTTCAACAAGGTGGAGATCTTCCAGTTCACCCTGCCCGAGCAGGCCGACGCGGCGCTGGAGGAGATGCTCGGCCACGCGGAGAGCCTGGTCGAGAAGCTGGGCCTGCACTACCAGCGCAGCCTGCTCTCCGCCGGCGACGCCAGCGCGTCGATGAAGAAGACCCTCGACATCGAGGTGTGGATGCCGAGCACCGGCAAGTACAAGGAGGTCTCGTCGGTCTCCTGGGCCGGTGACTACCAGGCCCGCCGGGCGGCCATCCGCTACCGCGAGCCGGGCGGCAAGCAGACCCGCTTCGTGCACACGCTCAACGGCTCGGCGCTTGCCACCAGCCGGCTCTTCCCGGCCATCCTGGAGCAGTTCCAGCAGCCCGACGGCTCGGTGCTGGTGCCCGAGGTGCTCCGCGACCGGCTCGGCACCGACCGGCTCACCCCGCTGCGCTGAGGCTTCCGGTGAGGGGCGGGGCCTCCGGGCTCCCGCCCCTCACCGCACACACCACCCCGGCGACGACCGACCCGCCGCGTTCACACCCGTTCGGTGGCACCGTCCCGGGTGCGGTTGCGGTGCAGCAGCGCCGCCACCGCGAGCAGCCCGACCAGCAGCCCGGCGAGCACCACCGGCCCGGCCGTGTCCAGCGCCGTCACCAGCATCCGCTGGACCCGGGCCGCGCCGACGACCACCGGGTCGCCGAACGCGTCGTGCCGGCCCTGGGCGAGCCGGACCTCGTACCAGCCGTACCAGGCGACGTAGCCGCCGGCGACGAGCAGCACCAGGCCGCTGAGCCGGGGCACCCAGGCACCGGCGCCGCGCAGTCCGCGTACCACACGGCCGCGGAGCAGCGCCACGCCGAGCGCCGCCACCGTCACCACCAACCCCATCCCGATCGCGTACGCGACGAAGAGCGCCAGCCCGCGCAGGGTCGAGCCGGCCTGGAGGCTGGTCACCACGATCGCCAGGAACGGCGCGATCGCGCAGCTCAGCGACGCCAGCGCGTACGCCATCCCGAACAGCGCCATGGACGGCAGCGAGCGGGTCAGTCGGGGGGCGCGGGTCGACGGGCCCGGGGTGGGCAGCCGGCGACCGGCGAGCAGCCACAACCCGAGCGCCAGCAGGCCGAGCCCCAGCGTCACGGTCAGCCACGGCAGCCGGGGGCGCAGCCAGTCGGCAAGCGGTGCGACGGCCAGCCCGAAGGCTCCGAACACCACGACGTACCCACAGGTCAGGCCGGCTGCCGCGGTGAGTGCCCGGCCGATCGCGCCCCGGCCGTCCGCCGGCCCGGCGACCAGCAGCGACAGGTACGCCGGCAGCATGGCGAAGCCGCACGGGTTGACCGCGCCGAGCATCCCGGCGGTCAGCGCGAGCAGCAGCGGCCCGGTCATCAGCCGGCCAGCGCGGCGACCCGGCGGGTCAGGTCCTCACCGTCGAGGAAGCCCTGGTGGACGACCTTCCCGTCCCGATCGATGATCAGGAAGGTGCTCTGTTCGACGACCTCGAAGCGCCGCCACAGCGCGCCGGCCCGGTCGTCGATCTGGGTGGTTCCGGCAAGGTCGAACTCGGTGACGAAGCTGCGCATGGCCTTCTGCTCGCCGAGGCCGGCCACCCCGACGATCGGCACGGTGTCCCGGTACTTCGGGGCGATCTCGGCGACCGTCCACGCCTGGCTGGCGCAGGTGGCGCACCACGGCGCCCAGAACCAGAGCACCACCGGGCGGCCGGCCAGGGTGGCGGCGGAGAACGCCGTACCGTCGAGGGTCTTTGCGGTGAAGCGCAGCGCGTCGGGCACCGGGGCGGGTGCGCCGGTCGTGCCGGGTACGCCGGTCGGGGTCGGCTCGGCGGACAACGGCGACGAGGTGGCGACCGGCACGGCGACCTCGGCGGCGGGTTGCGCCGACGTCGGCCCGACGGCGCACGCCGAGGCGGCCAGCAGGGTGCCGGCCAGGGTGGCGGCGACGGCGAGCCGGGCGGCCGGGCGGCCTCCCGGCCGGTTCCTGGGGTACGACGACCGCATCCGATTCTCCTCTCGGTGGTGCTCGGTGGCCTCGACGGTGCTACTTGACCTCGACCAGCCGCAGCGCGAGTTCGGGGCAGACCTTGACGGCCTTCATCGCCCCCTCCTTCAGCCAGGTCGGCACGGGGGTGGGCGGGAAGGCGGGGTATCCGTTGGCGTCGAGCCGGATGAAGTCCGGCACGACGTGGGCGCAGAGCCCGTGCCCGTCACAGCGGGACCAGTCCAGGGTGAGCATCCGGGGGTTGGCGTCGGGGGCGCCGGGCAGCCCCATCACGCCCTTGACCCGTTTGCCGCACCCCTCACCTGTGGTGTGCTGCCGCAGGTCGTCGGCGAACACCTCCATCGCGGAGAGCGCGAAGCGGGAGGTGCCGTCGGGGTGGCTGCACGCGCCCCGGCCCTTCACGTCGCCGGCGGCGGCCCGGACGACCTCCACCGGGGCGCTGCCGGAGACCGCCAGGTCGACGGCGCGGGCCAGGTCGGGCAGGCCCCGCTTGCACGGCCCGCACTGACCGGCGGACTCCCCGGCCAGGTAGCGGACCACCTGGGCGGCCTCGCCGAGCGGGCAGGTGTCCCGGCCGAGCGGGATGATGATGCCCGCGCCCAGGGTGCCGCCGACGCTGGTGAGGCTCTTGCGGGTGATCTCGGCCCGCTGCGCCGCCTCCCAGGTGATCCAGCGACCGTGGTAGCCGCCCATCAGGATGCCCGGCCCCTCCGGCACCTCGCACAGTTCGAGGATGTCCCGCAGCGGGGTGCCGGCGGCGCACTCCACCACGGCGGCGCGCTTGGCCTGGCCGGTCACGGTGAGCAGCACGGTGCCCGGCTCGTCGTCGGTGCCGAGCGCCGCGTACTCGTACGGGCCGAGCCGGGCGGCGATGGCCACCTGGGCGTACGTCTCGGCGTTGGAGAGCAGGGTGGGCAGGTTGCGTACGCCCGAATCGCTGGACCGCTTCTTGGTGCCCGGCGGGATGTGCGGCAGCCCGTTGATGCCGTTGACCAGCGCGCCACCCTCACCGGAGATGAACCGGTGCGGCACGGTGACGATGGTGGTGGGCACCGGCATCCGGCGTTCGGCGAGGGCCTCGGTGAGCGAGTCCCGACCGATCAGGTCGTCGGCGACGCAGAGCACGATCTCCTCGGCGTCCAGCGCGTAGGCGGACAGCGCGGCGCCGTCGAGGATCAGGTGCGGGGCCCGGGTGAGCAGCACCTTGTCCTTCCAACTCGCCGGTTCCCCCTCGCTGGCGTTGACCACCACCACGGCGGGCAGGTCCTGCCGTTCGCAGGACTCCAGCACCGCCTTGAACTTGCGGTAGAACGGGAAGCCGGCCCCGCCCTTGCCCTTGAGCTGGATGGCCTCGGCCAGCCGGAGCAGGTTGGCGGGTTCCATCGGGCCGATCGGGCCGTGCTCCATCTCGTGTGCCATCAGGTCGAGCCGGCCGTACTCGGCGAAGCCGGCGGTGAGCCGGGGCTCGCCGATGCAGGCGACCGGGGGCACCTTGGTGCGCATCACTTGGCTTCACCGCGCAGCCCGGCCCAGTACGCCCCGTCGACGGCGTCCGCGTTGGCCTTGCCCTTGCGCCGGCCCCGGGTGTCGCCGGTGGCCTTGCGGGCCCGGCGGGAGGCCAGGTCGACAAGGGTCGGGGTGTCGTCGACGGGGATGTCGTCGGCGACGTAGCGGGCCGGCGGACGCCAGTAGTCGGGCTCCTCCGGCACGTCCGGCTCGACGCTGTGCCGGCCGGAGCCGCTGCGCGGGGCGGCCGAGATCGGCTCGGCCGAGACGGGCCGGTTGGACTCCTGCCACCGGCTCGGGCTGTCCCACGGCTCCTCGGGCTCCTCGGTGCGCCGCCGGGGCGGTGCCGAGTAGCGGGCAGCCAGGTCGTCGTCGTCACGTCGGGCCCGCCGACCGGTGGAGACCGGCGCGATGTCCTCCTCGTACCGGGACCGGCGGGTACCTGAGACCGGGGCGACGTCCTCCTCGTAGCGGGAGCGGCGACCACCGGAGACCGGGGCGACGTCCTCGTCACGGCGGCGGCTGCCGGAGACCGGGGCCACCTCCTCCTCGTACCGGGACCGACGGGTGCCCGACACCGGGGCCACGTCCTCCTCGTAGCGGGACCGGCGACCACCGGAGACCGGGGCCACGTCCTCCTCGTAGCGGGACCGGCGGCTGCCCGACACCGGGGCGACGTCCTCGTCGCGACGGCGGGGTCGTTCGTCGCGACGCTCGTCGCGCTCGGCGGTCCGGCGGCGGGCGGCCGGTTCCAGGTCGCGCTCGCGGCGGGGGGTCGGCTCCGCCTCCCGGGTGGACCGGCCACCGCGCACCGGTTCCCGCAGGGTGCCCGGCTCGGGCACCACCGGAACGGTGAACCGGTCGGGGTCACGACGCCGGGCGCTGCCGGTCTGGGCGTTCCAGGACGGGGCCAGGGTGGTCTCGGCCCAACTGGTCCGGCTGTCCCTGGTCTCCTCCTCCTTCTTGCGACCGATCCCGCTGAGCAGCGTCCGACCCTTGCCCTCGTCGGTCGCCTTGGCGGTCATCGCCTTGTTCAGCGCGGCGGCCTGCTGCTGCTCGCGGGTGCGCTTGCCGAGGTAGACCGAGAGCCGCACCATCAGCGCCACCACCACCAGCAGGACGCAGGCCAGGTAGCTCAGCACCACCCAGGACTTGGCGGCGCGGCCGGCGTTGAGCCCGTGGAACAGGGCGAACGGCCAGGAGAGGTACGCCAGGGAGTGCAGGCTGCGCCAGAACCACTTGGGGCCGACGCCGGCGAAGCGGACCCGGACGATGCCGGTCCAGAACACGCTCACCATGAGGAACGCGGCCACCGTGCCGAGGCCGACGTAGAGCCCGCTGCCACCGATGAACGGGACCACGGCGTCGCTGGGCCCGGCCCGGCCGATCGCGATCTTGGTGATGACGTGGAACACCAGGCCGGCGACGGCGAGGACGCCGGTGGCCCGGTGCGCGGACTGGAGCAGCACCCGGTGCCGGATCATGAGGACCAGCCGGTCGGTGGCGAGCAGACCCATCATCACGGTGAGGCTGAGCGACACCAGGGTGACCACCCCGGCGAAGAACTCGGTGAAGAAGAAGCCGTACGCGTACATCGCCGTGCCGTTGCCGGTCATCTCGACGCCGGCCCAGAACACGCCCAGGGCGGACGCCACCATCAACGCCATCGTGGATTTCGACACGGTCCGGACACCACGGCTACTGGTGGAGGTCCGGACCGTCGCGGCCTGCTCGTTCTGCTTTGCCCGGGCCATCTGCTCCTCGATCGTCTAACGGCGGCGCCACCACCGGCCGACCTTGCTCCCACCTCCAGTACGGACCTCCGGCGCGTACGGATCAGTGCCGGTGCCGAAAATTCTCGGCGGATTGTCGAACCACCCCGGTCCGGGGCGCGTGTAGCGCCCGGCGCACCGTGCCGCCGGGACCCACCGCAGCGCGAACCTGACGCCCGATGCAACGACGGTCGTCCATCCGTTGACAGGCTCTGCAACACGCTTGTAACCTTTCCGCAAATTTCAGCCGCTGTTGCAAGAAGTGGACAGTCGGCATCCTCCCCCACGCTCCGCCACCGCCCGCGAACCCGCGGTCACCACCCCCGAACCCAGGAGTACCGATGCATCGACGTCGATGCCGCTCGGCGATCCTCGCCCTCGGCACGCTCGCCAGCCTGCTCGCACCCATCGCCGTGGCGGCACCCCCGGCCGCCGCCGCACCCGCCGGCACCAGGAACGTCATCGCCAACCTCTTCGAGTGGAACTGGCCCTCGGTGGCCGACGAGTGCCGCACCACGCTCGGTCCGAAGGGCTACGGCTACGTCCAGGTCTCCCCGCCGCAGGAACACGTCACCGGCAACCAGTGGTGGGTGGCGTACCAGCCGGTCAGCTACCGGATCGAGTCCCGCAAGGGCACCCGCGCGCAGTTCCAGACCATGGTGAGCGCCTGTCACACCGCCGGGGTCAAGGTGATCGTCGACGCGGTGATCAACCACATGTCCGGCCAGGCGAACGGCGGCACCGGCTGGGCCGGCTCGTCGTACGGGCACTACGACTACCCGGGCGTCTACCAGACCCAGGACTTCCACCACTGCGGGCGCAACGGCGGCGACGACATCGCCAACTACAACGACCGGTACGAGGTGCAGAACTGCGAGCTGGTCAACCTGTCCGACCTGAAGACCGAGTCGGACTACGTGCGGTCGAAGATCGCCGGCTACCTCAACGACCTGCTGTCGCTGGGCGTGGACGGGTTCCGCCTCGACGCCAGCAAGCACATGCCGGCCGCCGACATCGCCGCCATCAGGGGAAAGCTGTCCCGCTCGGCGTACCTGGTGCAGGAGGTCATCTACGGTGCGGGCGAGCCGGTCCAGCCGGGCGAGTACACAGGCAACGGCGACGTGCACGAGTTCCGGTACGGCCGGGATCTCGCCCGGATGTTCACCAGCGAGCGGCTGGCGTACCTGCGCAACTTCGGTGAGGCGTGGGGCTACCTGCCGAGCGGTTCGGCGGCGGTCTTCGTGGACAACCACGACACCCAGCGCGAGGGCGGGGTGCTCACCTACCGGGACGGGGCCGCGTACGCACTGGCGAACGCGTTCATGCTGGCCTGGCCGTACGGCTCGCCGACGGTGATGTCGAGCTACACCTTCAGCAACAAGGACGCCGGCCCCCCGTCGGACGCCGGCAACAAGACCCGCGACACCACCTGCTACTCGGGCTGGGAGTGCGAGCACCGCTGGCGGGTCGTGCAGAACATGGTCGGCTTCCGCAACGCCACCCAGGGCGCGGCGGTCGCCAACTGGTACGACAACGGCTACCAGCACATAGCGTTCAGCCGGGCCGGCAAGGGCTACCTGACCATCAACGACGAGGATTCGGCGGTCGCCGGCCGGTCGTACTACACGGGGCTGCCCGCCGGCCGGTACTGCGACGTGATCCACGGCGACTTCGCCAACGGCTCGTGCAGCGGACCGGTGATCACGGTCGACGCCTCCGGCTGGTTCGCGGCCACCGTCCCGGCACACGACGCGGTCGCCCTCCACGTCGGCGCCAAACTCTCCTGACTGCCCGCTCCCGAGCTCTGCGCGGAGCTCCCCGGGGGCTCCCGCGCAGGGCCCCCGGGCTCTTATCGGGAGAGGCGAGACCGGGTCTGCGGGGCTCCCGGCCGGGTGGTTCGCCACCGGTGGGAGCCTCGTACCCGTTAGAGTGTTTTTGTGCTTTTTGATCGGATAATCGACCGGTGGGGGCGCGGCCCGCTCGCCGCCGCCGTGGGCGTGCCGGCGCTGTTGGTGCTGGCCCTGCTGGTCGGCGCGGCGCTACGGTACGACGCACCCGCGCCGACCCACCGGGCCGCTCCGCCGCCCACAGTGACCGTCCCGGCGGAGGACGGGACCGTGCCGCCCGCTGCGCCGGCCCCCGCCGGGCTGCCGGTGGTCGACTACGATCCGGCCCCCGCCGGTTTCCCGGCCGACCCCCGCCCGCTCGACGTCACCCCGCTGACCGAGGGCCTCACCCCGACCCGGAACATCGCCGCGTACGACGCACCCGGCGGACGCCCCCGCGCCCTGCTCGCGCCCACCATCAACGGCGTCGAGCTGACCATGCCGGTGGTGGAACGCCGCACCGGCTGGACGGCCGTTCTGCTGCCCTCGGCGAGCCGCCGACTGGCCTGGCTGCCCGCAGGCGGCTGGACCCCGGTCGCCCTACGCGACCAGCTCGTGGTGCAGCGGCGCACCCACCAGCTCACCTGGTACCGGCACGGCAAGCCGGTGCACACCTGGCAGGTCAGCCTCGGCCTGCCCGGCCAGGAGACCCCGCTCGGCCGGACCTTCATCCTCGGCGTCACGCCCCCGCCCGAACCGGTCTACGGCGGGGTGGACGTCTTCGCCCTCGGCGCGGTCCCGGACGACCCGGACGCGGTGCCCACCGGCCTCAGGGGCGCGCACATCGGCCTGCACACCTGGCAGGACGACGACACCCTCGGCGAGAACGTCACCAACGGCTGCATCCGCCTACCCCGCGCCGCCCAGCAGACCCTCCTCGACGAGCTACGCCCCGGCACCCCCCTCACCGTCGTCGACACCCTCCCCACCACCTGACCCCGCCCCGCCCCGCCCGGCGAGGCCCCGCCTCGGCCCGCCCCGCCCCGCCTCGGCTCGGCCCGCCTCGGCCCGGCCCGCCTCGGCCCGGCCCGCCTCGGTGATCAAGAGGTTTACGTCATCTCCCAGCCGGATTCTGACGCGAACCTCTTGATCACCGCCGCCGGAACCACCCGCTCTACGCGGCTACCGCCGATGCGCGCCCCGCACCGACACACGCCGGCGGAAGTCGTGAGCCGCTTCACCCAAGATCGTGCTGGAACAACGTTGTAGGGGCTTCCTGCGATTCCGAGGCCACTACAACCTGGTTCCAGCACGACCTTGAGCCGGGCGCGAAGGTGGGACCGCGAGACAGGGGCGCAGCGCGGTGGGCAGGGCAGGAGCACCAAGCAGGAGCGGCGCGAAGCAGGGGCGCGAAGCTAGGAGCGGCACGGGGTGGGGCGCCAAGCCGGGAGCACGGGGTGGGGCGCGAAGCAGGGCAGGAGCGGGACCAGGTGCTGTCCGCCCGGGTGGGGCATCGGGAAGTGGAAGGTGGGTATGCCGCCGGGGTCGGGGTGGGTGAGGTCGGGGGGACGGCATGGGGAACGGGTCGGGTGGGCGGGTCGACACGGTGGTGTTCGTGCACGGGCTGTGGATGACGTCGCGCAGCTGGGAGGGGTGGGCCGAGCGGTACGCGGCACGCGGGTTCCGGGTGCTCGCGCCGGCCTGGCCGGGCTTCGACCGGGAGGTGACCGCGCTGCGCGCCGACCCGGGCACGATCGCCGGAACGACCCTGCGCCAGGTGATCGACCACTACGCGGAGGTGATCCGCGAACTGCCGAGCCCGCCGATCGTGATCGGCCACTCGTTCGGCGGGCTGGTCGCCCAGGTGCTCGCCGACCGGCGTCTCGGTGCAGCCGTAGTGGCGATCGCGTCCGCACCGGTCAAGGGGGTGCTCCGGCTGCC
Organism: Micromonospora sp. DSM 43699; assembly: GCF_055517075.1. Taxonomy (NCBI): domain Bacteria; kingdom Bacillati; phylum Actinomycetota; class Actinomycetes; order Micromonosporales; family Micromonosporaceae; genus Micromonospora; species Micromonospora sp. DSM 43699. The sequence goes on along the minus strand of NZ_JBTMMT010000023.1, from coordinate 69,519 downwards.
GATCAGCACGCTGCGGGCGTCGTACCCGGTGTTGCACAGCCCGGTCAACCGGCACCGGGGGGTGCAGATCAGCCCGGACGAGTTCCGGTACGCCTTCGGCAACACCCTCCAACCGGACGACTCCGACCGGGCCTGGCGACGCTACGCCGTCCCGGCCGCCGGTCACGTGCTCTTCGAGGGGGCGTTCGCCAACCTCGACCCGCACTCCGCCGCGACGGTCGACACCGGCCGCGACGACCGGCCACCGTTGCTGCTGATCGCCGGAGGCGAGGACCACGTGGCCCCGCCGTCGCTGGTCAAGGCGAACGCCGGGCTCTACCAGAAGTCGCGGGCGGTGACCGCGTACCACGAGTTCCCCGGGCGCTCCCACTTCACGGTGGGTGAGCCGGGCTGGGAGGCGGTCGCCGACTACGCCCTGGACTGGGCGACCCGGATGGCGCAGATCCCGGCGACAGCGGGCGACGCGCCCCGCCGTTGAGCCGGGCGGCGACGTAGCACCACGGCGACCGGTCGCCGGCCCGGCACGGTCGCCGGCCCGGCCCGGCCCGGCCCGGCCCGGCCCGGGAGCGTGGCACCGCCCGCACCGGATGCCCGCTCACCGCCACCCGCGCCGCCGGGAACATTCGCCGTCGTGGTCGGGACGGAGCAGGCAGCGCCGGCCACCGGAGAGCAGCCGGTCGCAGAACACCCAGTGGCGTACGTTCTGGTCGTCCTCGACGGAGACGGTGGTGCCGCCCGGGTCGGTCTGCGGCAGGACGTGCGTCCAGTGCGCCACCACCCGGGCCAGCCGCTGCCCGGAGGGCAGGTCGTTGGCGACCACCGGCAGGTGGATGACGAAACGTTCGGTCACCGGTCCCACTCCCGCTCGTTGCGGGCGTGCGCCCGCTCGGCTTGCAGGCGGCACAGCGCGATCCTGACCCGACCGGCCTCCCGCCGGCTCTGCCGCAACGCGTCGTAGACGGCCGCCAGTTCCCCGGCGACCTGGTCAAGGAACTCCCGTACCTCCTGCGGGTCGAGCCCGCGCTGCCCGAACCGCGCCGGCCGGAACCGCCACGCACGCACCTGCCAGGGCAACAACCGATGAGGTACGGCCGGACGACGCCCCACCGACGCCGGCACCTGTCGTCGGTCCTCCGGCATCCGGCGGAAGAAGTCACGCATGAGGAACCTGCCTCTCCTCGAGATCGACGCATGGAGGGGGTGGGTCCACCGGCCCGCCGCGCACCGGCGGACCCACCCCGGCACCCACCGCCGCAGCTCCGATCAGCAGTACGACAGCAGGGCCCACACGGCCACTGAGCAGCAGAAACTCCGCAGCGACCGCCGAAGCAGTCAAGCACGTCGAACCGAAATGCAACGTCTAACGGAACTCTCATTCTGGAGAGCTGACACTCGAAAGCACACTCTCGGTCACGTGTCTATTGTTTCTGATACACGATCAGCGTCTAATTGGACGGACAGACGTCAGCCATGACTGAACACGGAGGCATCGGTGTCACAGGCGGTAGCGGGGTCGACGATGCTCCGACGACAACTCGGAAGAAAGCTCGAAGCCCTCCGCAAGGCGGCCGGGTTGACGATGGAGCAAGCGGCCGAGCAACTGGACCGAGCGCGAGCGACCCTCTACCGGATCGAAAACGGCGCCGAGAACGTCCGCTTTCGCGCTGCCGACGTGAGGGAGATGCTCACGCTCTACAACGCGAGTGACGAAAGCGCCGAACTGGTGCTTGCGATGGCAGCAGCCACCCGGGAGAACAAGAACTGGTGGCACGACTACATCGGCTCTGGCCTGCCGCGCTGGTTCCAGCTTTACATCGGACTCGAAGCTGCCGCATCCAGCATCCGGAAATACCAGCCCGAACTGGTGCCCGGCCTGTTCCAGACGCGCGCCTACGCGGAGCAGGTCTTCCAGATGCCCGGGGGGTCAATCGACGCCGGGGACCGTGACGAACAACAGCGCGCCCTCCAACTACGGGTGGAACGGCAGGGGCTGCTCACCCGCTTCGCCGCCCCGCAACTCAGCGTAGTCATGAACGAGGCAGTGTTGCGTCGTCCGGTTGGCAGCGCCACGATCATGGTCGAGCAGCTACACCAGATCCTGAAGGCTGCGGAGCTACCGAACGTAACCGTCCATGTGCTGGAATTTTCTGCGGGATTGCATGCCGGGGCGATGACCGGCGCATTTTCGATCATGGACTTTCCCCTCGACGGAGACGGCAAGGAGGTGGAGCCACCGGTTACCTACCTTGAGGCCGCAACCGGGGCTGTCTATCTCGATAAGCCGCATGAGATCTCCGCCTACAACAGCATCTGGGCCAACATGACAGACCGAGCGCTGAACGAGTCCCAGTCCAAGAGCTTGATCCAACAGATCGCAGAGGAGTACGCCCGTGCCTGACCTGACCGGTGCCGTCTGGCGCAAGTCCACCCGCAGCAACAACGGCGGCGACTGCGTCGAGGTCGCCGACAACCTTCCCGCCGTCGTCGGACTCCGCGACAGCAAGGACCCGTCCGGCCCCGCTCTCACCTTCGCACCCCGGGTGTGGACGCGATTCCTGACGAGCATCAAGCAGCAGCCGCCCCAGCGCTGAAAGTGACCGGACGGCCCCGGCTGCACCAACGCAGGCCGACCGTTTCGACCGTGCCGGCCTACCCGCCGGGAAGGCCGGCACACAACGCCACCGCCGGCGACTACTCGCTGTCGTGGCTGGGCCGGTGCAGCGCGTTGGTGACCGCGTCGGACCGTACTGTCGTCTGGTGGAAGATCTCCCAGCGGCGGCGTAGTTCCTGGTCGAAGTTCGGATCCTGGGCGGCGGCGTCGGCAAGTGCCAGGCGCAACCCGGCCGCCCGGTCGTCGCCCTCGGCGGATGCGGGCTCGGCGGCGAGCGAGGCCCGAAGCGCTCGATGGTCCGTTGCCTTACGCCGAACGAGGTGCATCAACGACGCGAGGGCTTCCCTTGCCGCATCGGTCAGGCCCTCGACCGCCCGGGTCGACAGCGTCACGGCGATCGCCGTGGGAATCGGGTCATCCATCTTGCTTCCCCTGGTCAGTTGAGGCGTCAGCTCGGCGGCCGAGGTCACCGCCGCCAACGCCTGAGCGTGCTCACCGGTGTGCAGCAGTGTCTGCCCACGGTGGAGGGCGACGAGCCCCTGACTCCACCGGTTTCGCAGCCGCTCGAACACCGTCATCGCGTCGTCGTACGACACGAGCGCCTCAGCGAAGCGGCCAGCGCCGCGTTGCCGAGGCTCATCAGGGCCAGGCCGGTTCCGCGCTCCTCACCCCACTGCGTCGCGTAGCTGGGCGAGCGCCTCCGGGTCGGTCAACCGGTAGCCCTGCACCCCGATGTCGCCGTTGTCGGTCTCGTACAGGCTCGGGCACGACCCAGAATTGCTGGACGTGGTGAGAAAGCGGAGTTTCATGGCCCCCCTGAAGTCGGCAACTACAGATAGTAGTCAATCGAGTACCGCAACTCAATGGGAGTCCGCCCACTGAGTCGCCACGCCGACAAACATGAATAATATGGGGAACCAATTCACTTCGATCTCAGAAATCCCGTACTCGCCGATATCGACGACCTTTGTTCCCGTACTACACCGCGCTGTCGGCCGCCGACCGGATGGCGGCGACGGCACGGGCGCCCGCAGGGGACCGGCCCGTCGCCACAGTGGTCACCGATCACCCAGTCGTCGCCACAGGAAGCGCAACGTCAACGCCGTCAGGAACGCCCGCTGTTCGTTGTTGCTCGCCGCGCCGTGCCCGCCCTCCACGTTCTCGTAGTACGACACGTCGTGACCGTGCTCGCGCAGCAGGGCGGCCATCTTGCGGGCGTGCCCCGGGTGCACCCGGTCGTCCCGGGTCGAGGTGACGAACAGGACCGGCGGGTACCGCACCCCGGGCCGCACGTTGTGGTAAGGCGAGTACTCCCGCAGGAACGCCCAGTCGGCCGGATCGTCCGGGTCACCGTACTCGGCCATCCAGGAGGCCCCGGCGAGCAGCAGGTGGTAGCGCCGCATGTCCAGCAGCGGCACGTTCGCCACCACCGCGCCGACAAGCGTGGGGTAGCGGGTCAACATCGCCCCCATCAGCAGCCCACCGTTGCTGCCGCCCTCGATGCCGAGCCGGTCCGGGGTGGTGATCCCCCGGGCCACCAGGTCGGCGGCGACGGCCGCGAAGTCCTGGTACGCCCGGGGGCGGTTCTCGCGCAGCGCCGCCCGGTGCCACAGTGGGCCGTACTCCCCGCCGCCGCGGATGTTCGCCACCACGTAGCTGCCGCCCCGGGCCAGCCAGCCCCGGCCGACCGCCCCGTCGTAGCGCGGCGTCAGCGAGATCTCGAACCCGCCGTACCCGGTGAGCAGGGTCGGCCCGGCGGACGCCGCCGGGTCGCCCACCACGGAGTACGGCACCCGGGTCCCGTCGGCGGAGGTGGCGAAGAACTGGCGCACGGTCAGGCCGGTGACGTCGAAGAACGCCGGCTCCCGCTTGAGGATCTCGACCGGGCCGCCGACCCGGCCCAGCCGCAGCGTCGCCGGCCGCAGGTAGCCGGTCGAGGCGATCAGGTAGTCGTCGCCCAGATCCGGATCGGTGTCGACGATCCAGTTGTCGTCCTCCTCCGCCACCCCGGCCAACGGCTCCCGCCGCCACCCCGCACCGTCGGCAGACTCCGGGCCGTCGGGGGTCAGCACCTCCAACCGCCGGCGTACGTCGACCAGGGTGGCCAGGATCAGATGGTACCGGGTCCAGACGTGGTAGCTCAGCGCGGTCCGCTCGTCGGGCCGGAACAGCACCGTCAGCGCGCGGTCCCCGGCGAGGAAGTCGTCGAACCGGGCCGCCAGCAGCGCCCCGGCCGGGTGGGTGACCCCGGCGACCTCCCACGGCGAGCGCGGCCGGATCAGCAGCCACTCCCGGTGCACGTCCCATCGGGCGTCGTCGGGCACCGGGATCGGGACCTGCCCACCGTCGGGGGCCAGCAGGAAGCTCCGGGTCCGGTAGAAGTCCAGGCTGCGGCCCACGAAGTCGCGCTCGAAGCCGGGTGTCGGGTCGTGCGAGGCGTACGCGGAGACGTCGTCGGTCTGGCCCTCGTACACGATCTCGGCCTCGGTCAGCGGGGTGCCCCGCCGCCACCGGCGGATCACCCTCGGGTAGCCGGAGGTGGTCAGCGAGCCGGGGCCGAGGTCGGTGCCGACGTAGATCCGGTCGGTGTCGATCCAGGTGACGTCGCTCTTGGCCTCGGCGAGGGTGAACCCGTCGGCGACGAAGGCCCGGGTCTCCAGGTCGTACTCGCGGACCACCACCGCGTCCTTGCCGCCCCGGCACAGGCTGACCAGGCAGCGGCGGTGGCCGGGCTTCAGCACGGTCACCCCGCCCCAGACCCAGTTCTCGTCCTCGGCGGCGGCCAGCGCGTCGAGGTCGAGCAGCACGTCCCAGGCCGGCTCGGGCCGCCGGTACTCCGCCAGGGTGGTGCGCCGCCACAGCCCCCGGGGGTGCGTCGCGTCCCGCCAGAAGCCGTAGTAGAACCCGTCGCCGCGCCAGCCGGGGTAGGGGATGCGGTCGTCGGCGTCGAGCACCTCCCGGATCCCGGCCTGCAACTCGGCGAACGCGTCGTCGCCGGCCAGCGCCGCGACGGTCGCCGCGTTGCGCTCGCGGACCCAGCCGGCGGCGTCCGCCCCGTCCAGTTCCTCCAACCAGCGGTACGGGTCGTCACCCTCATCGATCAGCGTCACCCCTGCCACTATTCCCGACAAGGTCAACCCGCACCGGCCCGATATCAACCGTCCCTGGACCTGCTGCCCTGGCATGGGCGCGGCGTCGCCGGGTATGACGGGAACATGAGGGCGAGCTTCCGGCTTGGCCGGATCGCGGGGGTACCCGTCGGGGTCAACTGGAGCGTCCTGGTCATCTTCGTGCTGATCGCGTGGTTGCTGTCGGCCAACCAGTTCCCCCGCTCGTACCCCGACCGGCCCGGCTGGGCGTACGCGCTGGCCGGGCTGGCGGCGGCGGTGGTCTTCTTCGTCGGGCTGCTGGCCCACGAGGTGTCGCACGCGGTGGTGGCTAAACGCAACGGCCTCCAGGTGGAGGGGATCACGCTGTGGCTCTTCGGCGGCGTCGCCGAGCTGCGCGGCGAGGCCCCCGACCCGGGCGCGGAGCTGCGCATCGCCGGGATCGGACCGCTGGTAAGCCTGGTCCTCGGGTTCTTCTTCGGTGCGATCGCGGTGCTGCTGGCGCTGGCCGGGCAGGAGGGGCTGCTGCTCGGCTCGCTGTCCTGGCTGGCCGGGATCAACGTGCTGCTGGCGGTCTTCAACATCCTGCCGGCCGCCCCGCTGGACGGCGGCCGGCTGCTGCGCGCCGCCGTCTGGAAGGCCACTGGTGACCGGGCCAGGGCGTCGGTGGTGGCCGCCCGCGCCGGTTGGGTGCTCGGCGTGCTCCTGATCGGCCTGGGCATCTGGCAGTTCCTGGCCGGCTACGGGGTGGGCGGGATCTGGCTGGCGTTGATCGGCTGGTTCCTGATCGGCGCGGCCGGGGTGGAGGAGCGCCAGGCCAGGCTGGGCAGCGCGCTGTCCGGCGTCCGGGTCGGTGAGGTGATGACCCCGCAACCGCAGACCGCCTCGGCGGAGATGACCGTCGCCGACTTCGTCGACAACTACCTCTTCGCCTACCGGCACACCGCGTTGCCACTGACCGAGGACGGCCGGCCGGTCGGCCTGGTCACCCTGGACCGGGTACGCGGCATCCCGGCCGACCGGCGGGCCGCCACCACGCTGGCCGAGGTGGCCTGCCGGGCCGACGACCTGGTGCTGGCCCGGCCGGAGGAACAGCTCAACGACCTGCTCCCCCGGCTCACCGGGTGCGCCGACGGCCGGGCCCTGGTGGTGACCGGTGACCAGCTCGTCGGCATCGTCTCCCCCAGCGACATCAGCCGCGCCGTACAGCGGGCCAGCCTCCGCGACCGCCGTTAGGCGGCGGCCCGCTCCACCGGGATCCACAGCTCGGCGTCGGCGTGGGTGCCGTCGGAGGAGATGCGGGTACGGGAGATCTCCGGCCCCGGCCGGCTCCGGTACGGATTGGACGGGAACCACTGGGTGAACACGTCCCGCCACAGGTTCTGCACGGCGGCCGGAAACTCGCCCGAGGTGTCGAAGACCGCCCAGGTCCCCGCCGGCACGTCGAGCGCCTCCAGGTCGTCCGGCACGTCCGCGCCGGTCACCGCGCCGTACCAGTAGTCCAGCTCGACGCCCTCGGACCGGTCCTCGCCGAGCTGGTCGCTGACGTTGACGATGCCCGCCGGTTCCTGGTCCGACAGGGCCTCGATCCGGGCCGTCGTCCCGGGCGGGATGCCCCTGACGAACGCCACGATCGCCGGGTTCATCCCCTGGTGCACCAGGGGCACCCGGGCCCGCTTACCCACCAGGCGGAACGCCGGCTTCTCCACCACCCGGTACCGCATGCTGGCACTCCCTTCGACGACGAGTCGGAAGGACAACCGTTGCTGGGAGCGCAGCGCGGCCCCCGTGCGCCGCGCCTCACCGGGTCCGACCCCGTGCATCGCCCGGAACGCCCGGGTGAACGCCTCCGTCGAGCCGTACCCGTGGCGGATCGCGACGTCCAGCAACGTCCGCTCACCCGCCAGCACCTCGGCCGCCGCGACGGTGAGCCGCCGCCTGCGGACGTACTCCGACAGCGGCATCCCGGCCAACGCCGAGAACATCCGCCGGAAGTGGTACTCCGAGGTGAGCGTGATCCGCGCCAGGTCCGCCACCTCGATCGGTGCGTCGAGGTGCCGCTCCACGTGCGCCAAGGCCTCGTTCAGCCGCTCCAGCACCTGGTCTCCTTCCGCTTGCATGATCCACGGTAGGCAGCCGGAAACGGCCGAACCCGACTTCCGGTGCCCGCTGCGGTCGGATACCGGGGCGGAGGACATGGTCTCCGGACAGCCGCCCGTCAAGTAGGTTGGACGGATCTCCGGCAATGCGTCCAATGGGTTTGACGCACCGCGTGGAAGCGGGAATGATCCGTCAGGTGGTCGAGGAACATCCTGCCGAACTTTTCGCTGCGCGACTCAATCACCTGTTCGAGGTCGTACGCCGGCCGGGTGGTTCGCGTTGGGAGAACTCCGAGGTAGGGGCCCGGTGCGGGCTGTCCCGCGCGCAGCTGCACAACCTCCGCAATCCCAAACAGAGCGGCAGCCGCAGTCGCGGGCCGACCTGGGAGACGATCAATGCACTCGCATCGTTCTTCGAGGTCGAGCCGAACTACTTCTTCCTACCCGCCGCCCACGCGACGCAGGGTGAGGTGGGCCGCCGGATGGCCGATCTCGGGGTGCAGCACCTGGCAGCGAACACCGTCGGCGAGGATCTCGCCCAGGTCAAGGCCACTGTTATCGCGGTACTGGCCCAGATTCAGCGGATCGAGGACCAGATCGGGAGTCCCGCCGTGACCGGGGATGCCGACAGAGTCGACGGGGAGCGATGGACCACCGAGCAGCACTACTGATCTCCGGGCTGACCCTGCCCACCCCCTGGGACCTCACGGCCCTCGTCGGGCAGATCGCCAGGGAGCGGGACCGCCCCATCCACCTCATGCCCGTCGAGATGCACGGCAGCGTCCTACACGGCCTGTGGGTCGCCACGTCCCGGGCGGACTACATCGCCTACCCGGCGCGCAGCGGCCCGTTCAAGCAGACCGCGATCGTGTTGCACGAGGTCGCCCACATGTGGCTCGGCCATCCTTCGCGGGACCTCGCCGAGCTCGACGGACGCGTCAGCCACCGCCCCTACGACCAGCGGCACGAGTTCGAGGCCGACGAGTTCGCCGAGATGATCCTCCGCCGCGCGGCGTCACCTCCGACACCACCACCCCTGGAGCCGGACGACGTACTCCGCGTCATCAACACCTTCGGAACGGGCACCCCCACCGATGATCTTCACCGCCCTCGTGGCCTCCGTGGCGCTGTGCGCCGCCGCATACACCGCCTCCACCCTGCACGGTGGCCGTGAGCACGTCCCCGCACGCACCTGGATGGGCGGCAGCCTGTTCTGCCCTCGCCCTCGCCCTCACCGCCGTCGCCCCCGGCGTCAACGACGCGATCGACGACCTGATCGGGCTTCCCCACGTCAGCAGGCTCATCGCCCACACCCTCACGATATGGGCAGCCGTCGCCGTGCTGTGCATGCTGGCGTACTGGACGCGTAGCCCCGAAACCACCCGACGGGCCGTCCGGGGGTGGCAGTTCCTCGCCTGCACGGCCACCGTCGTCCTCACGGCGTTGTTCCTGATCGCCCGGACACCCGCTGCGGAGGGTGACTGGTTCGCGGCCTATCATCGACGGGCATCGATCGCTATCTACATGGCGGTGTTCGGCGGCATCCTCACCTACGCGCTGATCGATCTCGCCCGCCTGTCGCTGCGCTACGCCACCCGTGTCACCACCCGACCGGTCACCCGCGTCGGTCTCCGCATGTTCGCCGTCGGGGGGCTGATCAGCCTCGGCTATTCGGTCACGGTCGTGGCGGTGGCTGTCGCCGGGCAACTCGGCGTCGACGCCGGCACCGCCTGGACGTACGTCACCATGACCAGTCAACTGACCGGCATCGGGCTCATCGCCAGCGGCTCCGCCGTACCCGGCACCGCCGCAGCGGCCTCGGCCGCCCTGCGTCGCGCCCACGACGCACACCAGTGCGAGCGGATGGAGCCGCTCTGGCGGGCGATCGTCCAGACCCACCCGGCCATCCCCCGCCGGCAGCCCCGCCCGATGCACCGGTGGGGGCGCGCGATGGCCTGGACGACCAGTTGGCTGGGGGACGGCCGCAGCCTGTCCCGCCGGGTCCTGGAGATCCGCGACGGCTACCTCCAGCTCACCCCGTGGTTCGACTGCGCGGTACGGGACCGGGCGATCCAGCTCGGGCGCCGGGCCGGCATGGACGGACCCGACCTGATGGCGACCGTGGAGGCGGCGGTCGTCGTGGTGGCCCTCGACGCCAAGACCGCCGGTGACGATCCGGTCGACACCTGCCGCGTCGAGGCCGGAGGAACAGACCTCACCAGCGAGGTGGTCTGGCTGGGCCGGGTGTCTCAGGCCCTGGCACGGTCCCCGGTCGTGGCGGGCGTCCGCGCCGAACGCGCCCACGCCCGCGCCGCCTCCACCGGCTCTCCGGCCCCGTCGACGACGTCAGCACGAGATTGGACAGAAACGTGACCGAACAGGCCACCGCCGGCGTCACCCGCACCCCGACCCGGGTCGCCCACGTCATCACCGAGGTGTTCCAGCCTGCCGTGTGGGCGGCTGTCATGCCGGTCGTCGTCGCGGTGATCGCCGCCCGCACCGTCGTCGCCGGCATCGGTTGGGGTGCGTTCGCGGCGCTGTTCACCGCCGTGGTGCCGTTCGGGGCGATCCTCTACGCCAAGCACACCGGCCGGGTCACCGACCATCACATCAGCCGCCGGGAGCAGCGCAGAGGCGTGCTGCTGGTCGGCATCGCGTCGGTCACCGCCGGGCTGGTCGTGTTCGTGATCCTGGGTGCGCCCCGGGCGTTGATCGCCATGATCGCCGTCATGCTGGCCGTGCTGGCCGGCACCACCGCCGTCAACCAGGTGTGGAAGATGAGCGCCCACACGGGCGTCTCCGCCGGTGCGCTCACCGTCCTGGTCCTGCTGGTCGGGCCGGCGTTGGCCGTCGGGGTGCCGGTCGTGGCCCTGATCGGCTGGTCCCGGGTGCATCTCGGTGCGCACACCGTCGCCCAGGTGGTCGCCGGTGCGGCCACCGGCGCGGTTCTCGCGACGGGGGTCTACGCGGCTGTCGTCTGAGCGGCACGTCAACCGGTGGTGCTGTCCGGGGTGTAGGAGTGTCCCGTGCCCCGACGGGGGTGGGTGCGGGACACTCCCACAGCCCGGACAGCCAGCCACCCGGCCCGGCATGGGGCCCTGCGGCAGCCGATCCGTCAGTCGCGCGGGAAGTAGCGGTCGAGCAGCTCGGTGCGGAACACCCCGGCCGGGTCCAGCTCGGTGAGCAGCGTGGCGAAATCGGCGTACCGGGGGTAGGTGGCGGCGACCACGGCCGGGTCGAGGGTGAAGACCTTGCCCCAGTGCGGGCGGGGCGCGAACGGGGCCAGCCGGGCCTCGATCTCGGCCAGCACCGGCAGCACCGCCGCCGGGTCGTCGACCCAGGTGAAGTGCACGGCCAGCGTGTCGCGCCCCTGGTTGGGGCTGAGCCACAGCTCGTCTGCGGCGACGGTACGCAGCTCGCAGATCTGCAACACGGGGGCGATCCGGTCCCGCATCCCGTCCAACGCGGCAAGCGCCTCGGCCCCCGCCGAGCGGGGCAGGTGGTATTCGGACTGGAGCTCGTCGCCGCTGCTCGGCATGAAACCCAGCCGGAAGTGGGGCAGCCGCTCGTGCCACGGGCCGGGCTCGCCGAACTGCGGGGTGCAGCTGACCGGATCCATGCCGGGCACCGGGTGCGCCGGCCGGTCGGCCGCTGTGGTGCCGAGCCAGTCCGGCTCCGGCGGCGGGGCGTCGGCGAGCTGCTTGCGCCAGACCTGGTCGATGTCCGTCGAGCGCCAGGAGGTGAACCCACTGACGCTGTACGCCGAGGCGAACGCCGCGTCCAGCGCCCCGACCGGCAGGCCCGCGTGGACGTACTGGCGGACGGTGAAGGTGGGCAGCACGTCCAGGGTGACCCGGGTGACGACGCCCAGCGCGCCGAGCGAGACCACCATGCCGGCGAACCGGTCGCCGGCGGAGCGGTCGACGGTGAGCACGTCCCCGTCTGCGGTGACCAGTTCCAGCCCGGCCACGGCGGCGGCCAGGTTGCGGTTGCCGTCGCCGGAGCCGTGGGTGCCGGTGGCGATCGCACCCGCCACCGAGATGTGCGGCAGCGAGGCGAGGTTGGCCAGGGCCAGCCCCCGCTCGTGCAGCCGGGTCGCCACGTCCCCGTAGCGCAGCCCGGCGGCGACGGTGACCGTGCCGCGCTCCCTGTCGATCTCGACGGTGGGCGGCAGCCCGGCCAGCGAGACCAGGTCACCTGTGGTGTCGCCGATCCGGTTGAAGGAGTGACCGCTGCCGACCGCCCGGAGCCGGTCGCTGCCGGCGACCAGTCGACGCAGCTCGTCCAGCGAGGTCGGCTCGTGGAAGGCACGGGCGGCGTAGTGGACGTTGCCGGCCCAGTTGCGCCGCGCCACCCCGCTCACGACGAACCGCCCACGAGCCGGGTGACGTCTCGGCACCCGGCGACCCGCCGCCGCGCCGGGTCGTCCGGGTCGAGCGCCGCCAGGGCGCGTCCCACCAGTCTGTCGATCACGTCGGAACTGTACCCGCGCCGACCGACGGTGAAGCCTGGAGCGGACCGCCCGCCGACGGACGGACCGTCCCGACCAGGGTCGGCACGGTTGTCGGTGGCGCCCACGGGGAATCAGGACCCGATGAGCAGCTACCGCGACCCCATCCTGCACGGTGACGTCTACCCGTCGGAGGAGGAGATCGACCCGACCGGGGTCGGCCTGGATCCGGCGAGCGCCCCGCCGGCGGCGTACCCGGACCGGACCGCGCCGGAGCCCGCGCCGGCACCCCGGGTGGCGGAGTCCGGGGCGCACTCGATCGTCACCCACCACCTGGACGGGTCGACGCAGGTGGTGACCGACCTGGACGGGGACGGGATCGCCGACGTGGTCCAGTTCGACCTGGACGGCGACGGCGTGCCGGACATCACCTACCTGGACAGCGACCGGGACGGCCGGCTGGACACGGTGCTGCGCGAGCCCGGCGGGATGACCCGCCCCCGCTGACCGCGCCGGCGGGCCGACCTCCCGGCCGCGCCCGAGCACGTGCCCACCCCCGGCCGGGCGCGCCCCGGCCGGGGTCACAGCTGCGGCATCACCTCGGCGGCGACCAGCTCCACCTGGTCCAGGTCGGCCAGGTCGAGCACCTGGAGGTAGATCCGCTCGCTGCCGGCCTCGGCGTACCGGCCGATCTTGTCGACCACCTCGGCGGGGGTGCCGGCGAGGCCGTTCTCCCGCAGCTCGGCCGGTTCCCGACCGAGCACCGCGGCCCGGCGGGCCACCTCGGCGTCGTCCCGGCCGCAGCAGAGCACCAGCGCGTTGGACCAGCGCAGGGTGCCCGGGTCGCGGCCCACCTCGGCGCAGGCCGCGCGGACCCGGCCGAACTGGGCCACCGTCTCGTCGAGCGAGACGAAGGGCAGGTTGAACTCGTCGGCGTACCGGGCGGCCAGGCGTGGGGTGCGCCGGGGTCCCTTGCCGCCGAGCAGGATCGGCGGGCGGGGCTGCTGCACCGGCTTGGGCAGCGCCGGGGAGTTGCCGACCGGGTAGTACTTCCCGGCGAAGTCGAACGTCCCGCCGGCCGGGGTCGCCCACAGTCCAGTGATGACGGCGAGCTGCTCCTCCAACCGGTCGAAGCGCTCCCCCAGCGACGGGAACGGGATGCCGTAGGCGGTGTGCTCGTCGGCGTACCAGCCGGCACCGATGCCCAGCTCGACCCGGCCGCCGCTCATCTGGTCGACCTGGGCGACGGTGATCGCGAGCGGGCCGGGCAGCCGGAAGGTTGCCGCCGTCACCAGCGTGCCGAGCCGGATCCGGGAGGTGTCCCGGGCCAGCCCGGCCAGGGTGGTCCAGGCGTCGGTGGGGCCGGGTTCACCGCTCGACGATCCCATCGCCAGGTAGTGGTCGGACCGGAAGAACGCCCCGTAGCCGGCATCCTCGGCGGCGCGGGCCACGGTGAGCAGCTGGTCGTAGGTGGCACCCTGCTGGGGCTCGGTGAAGATCCGCAGTTCCATTCCCCGAGCATAGGGAGCCGGTCGGCCACCCGCTCGGACCTGGGCCCGGCCGGACCCGGGCCGGCGGGTCACCCGAACGGCCTGGTCGCGTACGCGGCGCGCAGGGCGGCCAGCCCCGCCGGCTTCGGCGACAGGGTGCCCCAACCGGAGTTGAAGTAGTTCGCCCGGACGATCCGGGGCCCCCGTTCCGCGTTGAGCTGGGCCAGGGCCGGGGGCACGGTGGCGATCCAGGCCGCCTGGTCGGGGAAGGCGGCGACCTGCACCCCCCACTCCGCGACGAGCACCGGTCGGGACAGCGCCACCGGCCCGAGGTCGGCCACCGCCCAGTCCTTCGTCCGGCGGAACCGGCCCAGCGCGGTGTGGCCGGGGTCGGTCGCGTAGACGTTCCACTGGAGGAAATCCAGCCGGGACATCAGCGCCTCCGGGTGGGTACGCCGGTAGCAGGCCCGGTCGAAACCGCCCGCACCGACCGAGAAGGTGGTGCCGGCCGGCAGGCCACGGGACCGGAACCAGTTCACCACGTAGGTCAGGGCCTGCACCGCGCGGGCGTCCGACCCGGCCCAGGGGTACGACACCCCGGACTCGGTGGTGCCGAACTCGTGATCGGTGTCGAGTTCGGAGGCGAGCTGGATGTTCACCCCGAAGCCCATCGTCCGGTACTGCGACAGGGCACGGGCGAGCAGCCCGTCGCACTGGCCGGCGAGCACCTGGCCGTACCCGTACGCCCGGGGCCAGGTGGTGCCGGGACGTTGCTGGATGGTCATCGACGGCGCGGGCACTGACCAGGTCACCCCGTCGACGGTGAACGTCTGCGCACCGGGGTTGGTGGTGCCGTAGTGCTTCAGCTCCAGCACCATGTTCAGCGCGATCCCGGCCCGCCCGAGCTTGAGCAGCCAGGCCTTGTCGTAGCCGGGAAAGACGTAACCGTCGGCGAGGCTGCGGTACTGGGTCAGCGAGCGGAAGTTCCCGCCCACCAGGTCCGCCGTCGGGTCGGCGTTGCCGGCGAGGTAGTAGCCACCCCGTACCGGCGGGGCGACGGTGTGGTCCACGACCGTGGTGGGAGAGGCCATCCCGGCCCCTCCTCTCCTGCTCGCCCGGCCGGACGCACGACGGTCACGACGTACTCCGGCCGGAGGTGGTGACGTCGTCGTCGGGTCGAGGCGATGGCGGCCGACGCGGACGCGATTGTCGTCCGACCGGCCGGAAGGGTGCGCCTCACTCGTCGGCCACACCCCCCATCCACCTGCATAAACAATGCTCCCTGCCACCTCTCGGCGTCCTGTCGGCTATCTGCCGGTGCGGGCTGCAACCGCCCTGGTCGGGGCCGGTGCGAGCCGGGTTGACCCGATCAGCGAGACTCGGTCGGGACCGCCCCGGGGCTGCTCCCGGGGACCCCTCGGACGGTGGGAGCCCATGGCACACCCCTACCTGCTCTGGCTGGTCGGCGCGGTGTTGCTGGTGGGTGCGGGTATCGCCACCACCCTGCTGCCCCGGCGACGGGTCCGGGCCGAGCAGCGACGTACCGCCTGGTCGGCTGCCCGGGCGGCGATCGACAGCGCGGCCGTCAGCCGGGACGCGGCCCCGGTTCCGGTACCCGAGGCGGAGCGGTTGTTCGCCCGCGCCGAGTCGCTCGCGGGCGGGCGCGGCGGGACGGACGCGGCCCGGGCGGCGGCGGAGCACGCCCGGCGGGCCGATCGGCTGTGGCGGGGGCACCGGTGATCGCCCGTGGGTACCGTCGCTGGTCGGAGCCGTTGCGCTGGACGCTGCTCGGGGTCGCCGTGCTCGTCCTGGTGGTGTTCCTGCTCGCCCAGCGGCAGAGCGTCGACGTCAGCTACGGACGATCGCCGTCGTCGTCGGCGGGGGTCGACGCGGACACCGCCGGCAGCGTCGACCGGGCCACCGTGCCGTCGGTGGACGAGATGACCGCGCTGGTCGCCGCCGCACCGGTGGTACGCCTGCCGGGCTCGGTGGCGTACTGGAACGAGCAGCGGGTCCGGGAGGTGGCCGGCGACACCCGGATCCTGGTCGCCCCGCCCGGACTGGACTCCGACGAACGCGCCCGGGTCCGGGACGTGGAGAACGCGACGATCCGGGTGATCGGCACCGAGGTCTCCGGCGGCCTCTACCAGGCCAGCGCCGACACGCTGCCCGGCTGGCGGGCCCAGTTCGCCACCGGGGACGTGACCGACCTGCTGCTCACACTGATCACCGGGCTGCGCAAGGAGCCCGCCCCGGCCGACCGGGACGAGTTGCGCTGGCGCGAGCCGAGCGGGCCGGAGCTGACCGCCGTGCTGACCGACCTGCGGGCGACCGGGCGGCACGTGGCCCCCGGCGCGACCCTGACCGACGTACCCGAGACGGCCGCGCGCAACGCCTTCCCGGACGGCGCGTGGTACGTCGCGCTGCCCCCGCAGCGGTTCGGCGACCCGCTGCCCCGGTACGGACCGACCCTGCACGCGCGTTTCCCCGACCAGCCGATCGTGGTGATGTACGGCCTGTGGATCGAATACCACGGCCCGGGCGCGGCGGATTTCGCCGAGCTGGCCGGGGCGAGCTTCTACGGCCAGTTCGCCGGCGTGCTCAGCCGCGCCGACTACCCGCAGCGCAACGTGCTGGGCGTCTACCTCAACCGGGTCACCGACATCCGGTACGCCGGGCTGTTCGAGCGGCCTCTGCCGTACCGGCCGGTCGATCCGCTGCGGGTGGCGCTGCCGGCGCTGCCGTGGCTCTTCGCGGGCTGCGTGGCGGCGTTCCTGATCCTGTCGGCCCGGTCGCTGCGCCGCCCCGACCGGGGGCCGGGCCGTCGGCGGGACGCCGCCCCGGTCCGGCTGGCCGGGTTGACCGCGCTGGCCGTCGAGGTGTCCCTGCTGACCGACGCCCGCAGCAACCCGGCGCTGACCCGGGGCATCGTCAAGCTCCGGGCGGCCCGGTCGGCCTGGGAGGAGAAGCTGCCCGCCCGGCACGTGCGCACGCTGCTCGACGAGGCGACGGCCGAGCTGGACGACACCGCGCGCCAGGTGGGCATCGCCAGTTACCGCCCGGACAACTACCTGCGGGGCAGACTGTCATGACCCCTTCCGGATCCCGGCGCTCCCGGCGGCAGCGCGTCACCGGCCTGCTCGGCACCCCCTTCGGCCTCGCCGTGCTGGCCTGCCTGGTGCTGGCCGGCTGGGCGGCGTTGAGCGGTGGGGCACTGGACGGCCCGATCGCCAGGCAGGTGCGCACCTCGTCGTTCTACGCCGACCCGGGGCTCGACGTGGACCGGGCGGCGGCGGAACGGATCATCGGCAACCGCCGGCTGGTGGTGGTGCTGCGCTCCCCCGACGCCGACCTGCGAGGCACCTGCAAGCAGGTGAGACAGGCCGCCGACGGGACGGTCGTGCTGGTGCTCAGCCGGGACGGGGACGACTACGACACCTACGGCTGCGCCCTGGTGCCCGGATACGACAAGAAGAACCTGGGCAAGGCCGCCGCCGCCGAGATGGTCATCGGTCGGGGCATCGACACCTTCGCCGACCGTCCACTGGAGGCCGTGAAGGTCATCGCCGTCAACTACGACCGGCTGGTCAGGGCGGGCACCGTACCCGACGGCGCCCGGACGATCAGCCCGTCGCTGCCCCGCTTCCTGCTCGCCGTCGCCGCCGTGGCGGGCGTCGTCGCCGCCGCGACGGCGCTCTACCTCGGCGGCCGGCGGGCGGGCCGGCTCGCGGCGGCCCGGCGGGTCCGCCGCGACGAGCTGACCGACAGCCGCAGCGCGCTCGGCGCCGCCACCGCCGGCCTGGCCCAGCAGATCATCGACCTCGACCCGATGTACGCCCTGCTGAGTGGCCGTCGGGGCGGCGACAGCGGCTTCGGCCGGCGCTACCGGCAGTTGACCTCGGACCATGCGGCGCTGCTCGACCGGTTGGCGGTGCTGGACGACACCGACGGGGCGGCGGTGCGGGCGCTGACCGGGCGGGTCGAGTCGCTGAGCCGGCGGGCGCAGGCGCTCGCCGACGGCCGACCGGACCCGGACTCCTCGTAACCGCCGGACGACGGCGAACCGGGCGGTCGCCATGTTCTCCCAGCGTCGTCAGGTGTCCGAAGCACGACTGGCGGAGGACGGCTATGGCGTCGGTGGCGAACCGCTTCGTAGTGTGTTCGGGTTCGTCCGTTGGCCACCCGGGAGGATGAAGACCGCTGAGCTGCGCCCGATCCGATCTCCCTCTGGCCAAGGCGGTCGCGGTCCGCGCCGGTGACCTGCCATGAGCCTCGTCCGCCAACTCGCCGCGCTGCCGGCGGATCGCGTCGTCCAACTCGCAGGGGTGCCCGCCGACACGATCGCGGCGACCGCCACCGGCGATCCGGCCGGCCCGGCTGCCGTCGTACTGTGCCCTGGTCGGGCCCGTACGCCCGGTTCCTTCGTCCACGCCGTCCTGGGCGAACTGGAGCGGGTGGCGGTCGCGCTGCTGCCCGGGTGGCTTCCCGAGGCTGCGGAGATCCCCCGCGCCGACCCGTTCGGCCTGGCCGCCGTCCGGGCCGCCGCGGTCGGCCGGGCGCAGGGTTCGGCGCACTTCGCCCCGTTCCTGGCACACCTCGCCACCGTGGCACTGTCCGGCCGGCGGCCGCCGGTCGACCCGTTCGCCCTGGAGATCCGCTGCCCCGGGCTGACCCGGGTGGTGGCGGAGGGATTCGGTCGTCCCCGGGCGAACCTGTTGATCGAGGTGCCCGCCGGCCTCGACGCGGACGGGGAACGGGCCGTCGTGGCGGGCGCGGAATGGCTGTGCCACCACGGTCGGGTCGGGGTGTGGCTGGTCGGCACGGTGCTGCGGCACGAGGACCGGGTGCTCTGCGTCCGGCTCACCCCGGCGGCGGACGCCCCACCGGCACCGACACCGACACCGGGCACGCCACCGCAGGTGGTGGGGCGACCGCACCCCGGCAGTGCGACAGAGGCGGCGCTGGAGGCCGCCCTGGCCGCCGAGAGCTGGGCGGCGGGCCGGGTCTGGAACCAGTACCACCAGTCACATCCCCTCGCGCCCCCGGTCTGCCTCGACCTGCTATGGCCCGACGTACGGTGTGTCGTCGAGATCGACGGGCCGGAGCACTGCCGGCCGGCGCGGTTCGAGGCGGACCGGCAGCGCGACGTGCAGTTGCAGCTGGACGGGTACGCCGTCCTGCGCTTCACCAATGCCCGAATCAACCACGACGTCGGCGCGGTGGTGCACCAGATCGGCACCCTGATCCGTGCCCGGCGACGTGCCATGGCGGAAGGAACACTCCATGCCCGGCGATGACCTCACCCCCTCCGAGGCCGCGATCCTGATCGTGTTGATGGCAGAGGCGCGGGAGGTGCCCAACACCGACCTGAAGAAGCGGTACGGCGTCGACGTCCGCAAGTCGTACCGGGACAAGCTCAACCGGCTCGGCTACCTGGACAGCCGCCGGGAGGGCAACACCTTCCTGCACCAGCTCGGCGACAAGGGCTGGATCCGGGTGCAGGCGGATCTGAACTTCCAGTCGTCGGTCGGCCGGATCCTCGGCGGGGCGCTGACGGCGTTGCAGGTGAACCTGCGCGACCGGGTCATGGGGCGCAGCGACTACCAGTCGTTCGGTGAGATGTTCGCGCTGACCGACGTGCGGGCCGCCGCACCCCGGTCGGACCGGCGTGGCGTCCTGCGTACCCGGATCCGGCAGGCGTACGCCGCGTTGGCCGCCGAGCCGGGGGCCTGGGTCAGCCTCACCCGGCTGCGGCCCTTCTTCGGCGACGTCGGCACCGCCGACCTCGACGAGGCGCTCCGGGAACTGGAACGCGAGCCGGACGTGGACATCGTCCCGGAGGAGAACCAGAAGCAGCTGACCCCGCAGGACGTCGCGGCGGCCCTGCGGCTCGGCGGTCAGGACAAGCACCTGCTGGCGATCGGGGTGGGATGACCGAGGCGGAGCACGCTGCCCTGGCGGCGCTCAGGTTCGACTGGGCACCGGTGCCCGACGACGTCTGGCGGCCCTCGCCGTTCCACGTGGAGGGCCTGCACACCACAGTGGTCCGCGACATCCTCCTTGGTGTCGCCGACGCCCGGGACAGCGCCGACAGCAGCCCGATCGGGTTGGTGTTGCAGGGGCAGCGCGGCTCGGGCAAGACCCACCTGCTGGGCTGGGTCCGACAGCAGGTCCAGCGGCAGGGCGGCTACTTCTTCCTGGTGGGCCTGCTCGACGCGCACGGCTTCTGGGACAGTGTGCTCGCCTCGATGCTCGACGGGCTGGCCCGGCCGGCGCCCGGCAGCGAGAGCCAGCTCCGGCTGCTGCTGCGGCGGCTCTCCTCGCTGGTCGGGGCGCCCCGATCGGCCCGGCGGGCGGTGATGGGTGACACCGAGCTGACCCGGGCGGCCCTGGACGCGTTCGTCGAGGGGCTGGTCGGGCACGAGCCGCACGTGGCCCGCGCCTGCCGGGAAACCGCCCGGGCGCTCGCGCTGAGCGCCTCGGAGGACGTCACGCACCGGGACATCGCGGAGAACTACTTCGCCTCCGGCGAGGAGGGGGAACCGGGGGAACGCAGCGCCTGGGGCATGCGGCGGGCACCGCGCAGCGCGCAGCAGATCGTCCAGGAACTCTCCTGGCTGCTGGCGCTCACCGGCCCTGCCGTGGTCGCCGTCGACCAGATCGACACCCTCATCGCGCAGTCCGTGGCCACCGGTGACGTCCTGCACGCCCGGCCGGGAGCACCGGACGACCCGGAGCAGGCCGCCGTGCACGCCCGGATCGCCGACGGCCTGATGTCGCTACGCCAGCTGACCCGCCGCACGCTCACCCTGGTGGCCTGCCTGCCGACCTCGTGGACGATCATCAGGAGCCGGACGGTGGGGACGGTGAGCGACCGGTTCCGCACCCCTCCCCGGCTCACCACCATCCACGACGCCACCCTGGCCCGGGAGATCGTCGAGCGCCGGCTCGCCGCCCGGTTCGCCGACGTCGGCTTCGTACCCCCGCATCCCTCGTGGCCGGTGCGGCCCGACGCCTTCGCGCAGGCCGAGGGGATGACCCCCCGGCAGTTGCTGATCGACATCGACCGGCACATCCGGGCCTGTCTCGCGGCCGGCGAGGTACGGGAGCTGACCCGGCTCGGTGACCCGGCGGAGCCGCAGCCCCCCGGCCCGCGCGCCGCTCCCGGCGCAGATCTGGGGCGCTTCGACACGAGGTTCGCCCAGCTCAAGAGCGAGGTCGACGTCTCCGGCGCACTGCGCCGGGACAGCGAGGACAGCCTGGCCCCCGGGGTGCTCGCCGCAGGTCTCACCGCCTGGGTGATGGAGCGTGGCGAGGACGGCGGAGCGTTCAGCGTGGACCCGCCCCCGAGCGCCCAGCCGCCGCTGCACGCCCGGCTCCGACTCACCCTCGACGAGGCCACCGAGGACCAGGTCCACTGGTGTTTCCGGGCGGTCAGCGAGGAACACCACGCGATCGCCGCCCTCGCCCGGCTCCGCAAGGCCTGCACGGTGGCGGGGCTCGACGCCCGGGTGCCCCGACGCAAGCTCTTCCTGCTCCGCAACGGCGCCTGGTCCGGCGGGGCCAAGACCCGGCAGGCGATCGCCGCCTTCACCCAGGCCGGCGGGACGGTCCTCCCCCTGGGGCACGAGGATCTGCGTATCCTCGGTGCCCTCCGGATCATGCTCGCGGAGTCACCCGGCGACATCAGGGGCTGGCTGACCGTCCGCCGGCCGACCCGGGACATCGCCGTGTTGCGGCAGGCCCTCGCCTCCGTCGCCGACTGGCTCCCCGATGCTCCCGGCGATGCCCAGGCCGGTGCGACGGCACGGCCGGACCGGGCCGGACCGGTCAGTGCAGGACCGGTGGAGGCAGACCCCGAGACGGACCCGGTCGACGTCGGGTCACCCGGCGGACGGCCCGGCGCGGGGCGGGTCGGGCCGCAGCCGGCCGACGGTCGGGAGGCCGGTCCGCAGCTCACCGTGGGGTACGACCACCGCACTGGTGAGCCCGTGCCGCTCTCCCTGGAAGCCCTCCGCAAGCACACCACCATCTTCGCCGGCTCCGGCTCCGGCAAGACCGTGCTGATCCGGCGGATCCTGGAGGAGTGTGCCCTCGCCGGGGTCTCCGCCATCGTCCTCGATCCCAACAACGACCTGGCCCGGCTCGGTGACGAGTGGCCGGAGCCGCCGCCGGACTGGCGGGCCGGGGACGCGGAGAAGGCCCGGGAGTACCTCGCCGGGACCGACATCCGGGTGTGGACGCCGCGCCGGTCGTCGGGACGCCCGCTGAGCTTCCAGCCGCTGCCGGATTTCCGCAGCGTGCTCGACGACCCGGACGAGTTCCACGAGGCCGTGGAGGCCGCTGTCGCGTCGCTCGCGCCCCGCGCCCAGCTCACCGGTCGTACCAGCAAGGTCCACCTCGGTCTCGCCGTGTTGCGCAAGGCCGTCGAGCACTACGGCCGGCGGGGCGGCACCCGGGTGCAGGGGCTGATCGACACCCTCGCCGACCTGCCGGACGGGTTGCTGGACATCGACGGGGCGGACAAGATCGGCGTCGGGCTCGCGCAGTCGTTGGCGGCGGCTATGGTCAACGATCCGCTGTTCGGCGGCGAGGGCAGCCCGGTGGACCCGGGGCTGCTGCTCACCCCCGAGCCGGGCCGGCGGGCCAGGATCTCCGTCATCAGCCTGGTCGGGCTGCCGTCCGACGAGGCCCGGCAGGGCTTCGTCAACCAGTTGCAGATGGCGCTCTTCGCCTGGATCAAGAAGCACCCGGCGAACGACCGGCCGCTGCTCGGGCTGCTCGTGATGGACGAGGCACAGACGTTCGCCCCGTCCGGCGCGATGACCGCCTGCACCCAGAGCACGCTGGCGCTGGCCGCGCAGGCCCGCAAGTACGGCCTGGGCCTGGTCTTCGCCACCCAGTCACCCAAGGGGCTGCACAACCGGATCCCGGGCAACGCGGCGACCCAGCTCTACGGCCGGCTGAACAGCCCGATCCAGATGGAGGCCGCCCGGGAGATGGCGAAGGCCAAGGGCGGCGACGTCGCCGACATCTCCCGGCTCACCACCGGCGAGTTCTACCTCGCCGCCGAGGGTGCCGCGCCGGTGAAGATCCGTACCCCGCTGTCGCTCAGCCACCATCCACGCAGCCCGCTCACCGCCGAGGAGGTGCTGGACCGGGCCCGCCGCCGGTGAGCCCGACCGTGGTCCGCACCGGGTGACCGACGATGGTCGGGTCAGTGCGCGGGGGACGACTCCGCCAGGTCGGTGGCGGCCACGCGTGGGGCGGGGCTTCCGGGTTCGGTGGGGCACACCCCGGCGAGGAGGTCGGCGGTGGTGTGTGCCCGGACGTCGGCGTACATGCCGTCGGTGAACCGCGCCACGACGGCCCGGACGTGCCGCTCGGCGGTGTCGGCGAGCCCGTCGTAGACGGCGGCGAAGGTCTCCCGGGCGGGGCCGCGCAGCCAACCGGTGGGAAGCAGCCGCAGCGGTAGCTGGGGATCGAGGGTGGGGAAGCGCCGGAAGGTGTCCATCACCTCGGTCCGGGCCCGGACCGCCTCCGCGCCGTCGACCTGACCGGCGGTGATCCGGGGCAGGATCGGCCGCCACCGCCGCAGGAAGCTCTCGTACTGTGCGGCGACCGCGGCGACGTCCCAGGCGTCGAGCGGGTCGCGGCCGGCGACCGCGTCGAGGTCGACCCGGCGGCCCCGGAACACGGTGACCGCGCCGAGGTGGAGCTGGGTGAGCTGGGCGCGCGCCTTCGGGGTCAACTCGTGCGGCGAGATCCACAGCCCGTCGTACAGCGGCGCGTAACCCAGCCACCGGAGCCGCCCGCGCAGCGCCCGCCGCTGCGCGCTGCGCTCCTGGGGCAGGGAGAAGGCGACGAGCGTCCAGCACTCGTCCCACGGTTGGGTAGTGGTGGTGGCGGCCATGACCCAGCTGCCGCCGACGGAGAGGCTGACGGCGGCGGACCGGCTGAGCCGGTACGAGCTGCGCCGCCCCTGCCGGCTTCCTTCCAGTACGCCCCGGCGGGCCAGCCGGCTGATCACGGTCCGCGCACCGGCCGGGCTGACGTCGGACTCGGCGAGCAGCGCGACGATGGCGGCGGACGGCAGCCACGCCCTGGTCCGCAGGGTGTAGTCGGCCAGCAGGGTCACCGCGACGCCCTGGGGCGAGTTGCCGGCCTGCCGCCGGGGCAGCCGAACCTGGTGGTCCCCGTCGTCGGGAAAGATCTCCTCGATGTCGAACGGGTGTGGCACAGGGGACGCTCCGGGCTCGGCTCGGTGACGGTGGCATCGACTGTAGACGGCAGCATCGGGCCCGCCTACCGGGGCACGGATCCGGTGTGGGCCGGGACCGAAACCGGCGACCGCATATTGTATCGAGGTCATTCGATTGACACTTGTCTGACCGAGGAGAACACTAAGTGCCATGCAATGCCACCTGGGCCGGAGCAGGGCATACCAGCAGTAGTGGGCCGGCGCGGACGACACGGGCAACCGGGCGCACCCGTGCCGCACGGACGCGCGGCCGATCTCGATCTGTGAGGGAGTCACACCCATGAGAATCAGACGGAAGATGCTGCTCGCCCTGGCGGCGCCACTGGTGGCGACGCTGGCGGCAGCCGCCCTGGTGATACCGACGCTCCAACCGGCGTACGCCGCGTCGTTGGTCGAGGTGACCAGCTTCGGCGACAACCCCGGCCGGATGCGGATGCACATCTACGTGCCGAACACCCGCCCGACCAACCCGGCGATCGTGGTGGCCATGCACGGCTGCGGCGGCACCGGCCCCGGCTTCTACTCCAGCAGCGAGTTCGCCTCGCTGGCCGACCGGTACGGCTACATCGTGATCTACCCGTCCGCCACCCAGCAGGCCGGCTTCGGCAACTGCTTCGACACCTGGTCGGACGCCGCGAAGCGCCGGGGCGGCGGCAGCGACCCGGTGTCGATCGTCTCGATGATCAACTACACCGAGCGGCAGTACGGCGGCGACCCCCGTCGGGTGTACGCCACCGGCAGCTCGTCCGGCGGCATGATGACCAACCACATGCTGGCGCTCTACCCCGACGTGTTCGCCGCCGGGGCCGCGTTCATGGGGGTGCCCTACAACTGCTTCGCCAACGCTGCCGACTACCCGCCCGGTGCCAGCCAGTGCACCGGCGGGAACATGAACCGCACCCCGCAGCAGTGGGGCGACGCGGTCCGCCAGCAGGCGTACCCCGGTTACTCCGGTCCGCGCCCGAAGGTGCAGCTGTGGCACGGCACCGCCGACACCCTGGTGCCGTACTCGCTGCTCCAGGAGACCATCGAGCAGTGGACCAACGTGTTCGGGCTCAGCCAGACCCCCACCTCCACCGACACCCCGCAGACCAACTGGAACCGCCGCCGGTACGCCGACGCCAGCGGTAACGTCCTGGTCGAGGCGTACAGCGTCCAGGGGGCGGGGCACAGCCTCCCCTCCGGCGGGATGGCCGCCGTCGCCCTGCAGTTCTTCGGCCTGACCAACCCGAACCCGACCACGCCGCCGGTGACCACCCCGCCGGTGCCGACCACCCCGCCGGCCACCACTCCGCCCGCTACCACCCCGCCGGCGACCACCCCGCCCGTCCCGACCACTCCCCCGCCGACCACGCCGCCCAGCTCCGGGGCCTGCCGGGTCACCGCGACCGTCAACGCCTGGAACTCCGGCCTGACCGAGAACCTGACCATCACCAACACCGGCGTCAGTGCCGTCAGCGGCTGGTCCCTGGTCTTCACCCTGCCCGGCGGGCAGACCATCACCTCCGGCTGGAACGCCAGCTACTCGCCCTCGTCGGGGCAGGTGACGGCCCGCAACGCCAGCTACAACGCCGCCATCCCGGCAGGCGGGTCGATCGACATCGGGTTCCAGGCCAACCACACAGGCAACACCGCCAAGCCCACCTCGTTCGCCCTCAACGGCGCTGCCTGCACGGTCGCCTGACCGACACGGTCCACCTCCGGAGGTGGACCGCCATCCGGCCCGACCCCGTGGCCGGCCAGCTGAACAAGAGCTCCCCCGCCCGGTGCCGGGCGGGGGAGCTCTCCGGGCGGATCAGCTCAGGCCCGGCTCCCGGATCTGCTGTTCGGCGTAGTGGCGCTGGACGTCGGCGTCACTGAACACG
This sequence comes from Micromonospora sp. DSM 43699, assembly GCF_055517075.1. Taxonomy (NCBI): domain Bacteria; kingdom Bacillati; phylum Actinomycetota; class Actinomycetes; order Micromonosporales; family Micromonosporaceae; genus Micromonospora; species Micromonospora sp. DSM 43699. The sequence goes on along the minus strand of NZ_JBTMMT010000023.1, from coordinate 43,636 downwards.
CCCTGGTAGACACCGAGATCGCTGAGCTGCCCGTACAGCCATCCGTCCGGTCCCGCCGAGGCGGTCGACCGACCCACCAGCAGGGAACCGGTCGCCTGGTGGAGCTGCCAGGCGGGATGCAGGCCCACCGCGCCGGCCGACGTCCCGTCGACGTACAGCCGCACCTGCCGGTGGGTGGCATCGAGGACCGCGACGAGCTGGTGCCACTGGTCGACCCCGGTTGCCGGCGCGGTCGCCGTGGTGGTCGCGGAGTCATCGGCTCCGGCGCTCACCCGGAACACCCACCGCCCGCCGTCGGCCGGTTCGTACGCCAGCCGGAACACGCTGCGGTCCCCGTCGTCCTGGGAGAGGACCGACTGCGCACCCCGCGCCGGGTCGAGCCGCACCCAGGTCGAGACCGTGAACGACTGGTCGGTGCGGAGCACCGGCCCGTCCTGCCAGACCGGATTCTGCGGCTCACCGAGGTTGATCTGGGTACGCCCGTACTCCTGGGTCGCCTCACCGAAGTGCGGATCGGACGGGTCGTCGATCCAGTGCCGGTCGTCGAGATCGAGAGCCGGGCCCCGAGCCGAGTCGGTGATGAAACTGCCCTTGGTCAGGGCGAGCTGGCGCCCGAAGGCGCTGCTGTCCGGCACGGAGCAGAGGGTCGGATCGAGGTCCTCCTCGTAGCACGAGGTGCCACCCCCGAAGTACCACCACCCGACCAGCGGTGCCCGCAGCAGACCCGGCTCCGAGAACCCGCCGGAGGCCGGGTCGGCGGCGAACCAGCCGGTGAAGTCCTGCCCCACCAGCGCCCGGTCGTACACCCGGGCCTCGGCCAGGTTTCCCTGCCACCAGGCGGTGTCGCCACGGCCCAACCGGAACTCCCCGGCCGGGTCGTTGACGCCTGTCACGTTGCCTGCCACCGATTCGGCCACCCCGTCCACCCGAAGGGTGAGGGTGTGCGCAGCGGCGTCGTGCACCACCGCCAGGTGGGTCCAGAGCCCGACCGCCGGCGTCGACGTCGACCGGGCGACCGCCAGCCTGCCGCGCTTGCCGCTCTTCGACGGCATCCGCACCTGCCACCGGTTGCTCGCCTTGTCGTAGCCGACCGAGAAGGTGGCCCCGTGGGTGCCGGCCTTGCTGGCGAATACCCGGCTGACCGAGGTGTCGGTGAGCCGCACCCAGGTGGCGAGGGAGAACGTCCCGGCGGTGTCCAGAGTCGACGGCGACGCGGACAGGGAGGACGACGCGCCGTCGAAGGCGACCGTCTGAACGCCGAGCAGCCGGGCGTCGTCCTGCCAGCTGATGCTGGTGCCGGTCAGCGGGCTGTCGCCGCCCGACGCAGGCTGCCTGTCGGCGAGCGCCTGCTCCCGGGTCACGCCGGGGAGCGCCTCCAGCCCCCACATCGCCGTCGCCGGGGACGGCCGATCGAGGATGGTGACGCGGGGACCGGCATCCGCCTCGGTCGCCACGCCGAGGGGCAGCAGCGTGGCGGCGACGATCGTGGCCAGGCTCAGGGTGGCCCTGCCGGTCGAACTCCAGGCAGAGCGAAAGACAGCAGTGTCGTCGATCATCGAACCTTCCCCCGTGAAACTCGTCAGCGCGACCGAACAGGAATGACGGCCGCCGATCCGGGGACAGTGTCACAGGATCGCCAGCGGACCGCTGCCCCCTGCCATAGCCAGCCTGGCCGTCCGGCACGGCCGGGAGAAGTGGCACTACCTCGACCCCGTCCCCATCCACGAGTTGCCGCAACGCTGGATCGCCGCGTTCGAGGAACCCCGGCTACGGGTGCTCGACGCGATCCGCCGACAGGCAGAGGAGCCGCAGATGAGCGTCACCAGACCGACCTTCGTGTACGTGACCTACATCCACGCCGCCCCGGAACGGGTCTGGGAGGCGCTCACCGATGCCGACCTGACCCGCACCTACTGGGGCCACCGCAACGTCTCCGACTGGCAACCCGGCTCCCGATGGGAACACCGACGCACCGACGGCTCGGGCATCGCCGACGGCGGCGGCACGGTCCTCGAAGCGACCCCGCCGACCCGCCTGGTCATGACCTTCGGCGACGTCGACGCCGAAGCGGGGCCGGACGCCTCCACTGTCACCTTCCTCATCGAACCGCACCAGGACATCGTCCGGCTGACCGTCACGCACGTGAACCTGCCGTCCGACGAGGATCTCGAAGCCGTCTCCGCCGGCTGGCCCGCGGTCATGGCCAACCTGAAGTCACTGCTCGAAACCGGACACGCGCTGCCGCAGGCACCCTGGGAGATGCACGCCGAACTGCGGGCCGCCGGGCAGCACAGCCACGACGGTACGACGCACCCCGACGCCGGCCCTGCCGGCCGCAACGGGTGAATCCCCGAACGACCCTGCTGCGCTCATGGAGGCCATCGATCGCTGCATGTGCCACTCGGACACGCCCCGAAAGGTGGCCGCCAGCGCAAGACCGAGGAGGCTCATGGCCAGACTCGTCATGACAGAGGCCACGAAGCGCCATGCCTCCACCTTGCACACCCCTGCCATCGGTGGCCAGATGCCGACCGTAGACGCGATCAGCAGGCAGACTGCCGGACGAAGGTCTCACGCTCCCCGGTATCCGGGTCATCGGCCCACTGCCACAGGCTCACCTCGCCCCGCCAACTGCGCTGAGTGTTCAATTCCAGGGTCGATCTGACATCCGTCATCCTCAGGACCAGCCGCCCATCCGCTGCCAGGTCACCCGGTCGCAGCTGACCACTCCCGGAGACCGTGTCCGATCCGTCCATGTTGGCACCGAAGATGGCCCCAGACACCGTGAAGGCGCGCTCTGCCGTGATCTGGATGACCCCACCCTGGCGGGACTGAAAGACCCCACACAAGGCGTCGATGCGAACCGGCCACAGTGCGCGCCAGGCAAAGCCGCCCACGAGCAGCGTCACCAGGATGCCGGCGACCACAAGCACGGTCCTCCCCCTGCTCGTACCGGCCTCCTCCTGATGCCCGCCGTCGACTCGGCCAGCACCCGTGCCCGCTTTCATCCCGGCAGCGTAGGCCACACTGCCGCACCTGAGGCTCCCCGGATCCGCGAGCACGCGCGACGAACAGCGTGCCCGACCGACATCAGCCCACCCACCGGCGCTCCGGCTACCGCTGGCTCCAGCACCCCGTTGCGCATTGGACCTTGCCCAGGGCTGCAAGAAACAGCAGTTCAAACGCCACTTTCGGAGGATGGGGCGGGGGCGGACGGAGGCGCTTCGACCACGAGCAGCATCACGCTCTATACGAATCCGTCAATCTCATGAGAACCTGAATGATCGTGTGATCGCACGACTACCTAGGGCTATCTAAGCTGGAGGCGCGCGTGGCCCAGATGTCGCTCTTCGGTAGTGGTGAGGCCGACCCCGACCCGAAGCCCGCCGACGATCGCGTCGTTCGGCTACAGCTACTGATCACAGTGAAGGCGGCACCGAACCCGTCGGAGAGGTACGGGGAAACCGTCTGCGTAGCCGGCCTGCGGACGGACGTGCTCAAGCCCACGTGGGTGCGCCTCTACCCGATCAATTTCCGGCACCTCGACAGCGACGAGGCGTTCAAGAAGTACGACATCATCTCCGTCGATGCCAAGCCGGCACGGCAGGATCAGCGGCGCGAAAGCTGGAAGCCGATCATGGACCGGATTCAGAAGGAGCGCCATCTCGACGGCTGGAGGTCGCGACAGCCGCTGCTTGACCCGGCCGTCGAGGATTCGATGTGCCGACTCAACCGCGAAGCCCGAGATCACGCGGACGCCAAATCACTGGCCCTGGTACGTCCCAAGGAAGTTCACACGCTCAAGGTCACGCCGCACGACGGCTGGACTCCTGACGAGCAACGCAAGATTGAGGCATACGCAAGCCAACCGGACCTCTTCAGCGGCCGGAGCAGATCTCCGCTACAGGCACCCCGCTTCAAAGCCGCATACCACTACCGCTGCCACGAACATGGATGCAACGGACACAAGCAGCACGTCATCGACTGGGAACTGGTAGCGCTGCAACGCCGGCTCGTCGGCTACTCGGACGCTGCGCTACGGGAAGCGCTGGAGACCAAGTTTCTCGGAGAGATGTGCGCGCCGAACCGTGACGTCGCCTTCTACGTCGGCAACCAGGCCAAGCGGGTCCACGTCTTCAGCGTGCTGGGGGTGTACTGGCCACAGCGATAGATGTCCGGTCTTCGAGCGCACGCATCACGACCTGGCGGTGGCACCGGCTCTCATCCGCCTCGAAGCAGAGCAGTGCAATCAGCTCGCGCTGGGCCGTCTCAGCGAGCGCGTCGAGGGCTGCCAGTGACTCACCCTGGCTAAGCCGGGTGGCGTACACGGCACGCGCCAACTCCAATTCCTCAGGCGTGCCACCGAACCCGGGGCGATTCTCCTTGGGGTTGCCGAGCTCGCGACGGTGCTCGTACGTGATCCCCTGCGCGGCGAGCGCGTGACCGAGCGCCGACTTGCTGAAGCCACGCTTCCGGGAGATCGGCGTCATCCGGACATCGACCAGTCGCGTGACGCCCGCGCTCACCAGTCCGCTGACGAACTCGTCGATGGAGCGACCTTCGTAACCGACACCCAGGATGCCGGGCTGGTGACTCACAGCTAACGTGACGCTCATCGGAACACCCTTTCATGTCTTGCGAGTCAAGACCATCGGGACGGCCAAGGACGCGCCTCCCACAGCTCAGAACGCGAGCGACGGCACAAGGCAACGAGGTAACCGTGGGACGTGGCGCACACCGTGGGCAGTTGCTGGATTTCGCCCGCCGGCCCGTGCCTACTGTCCCCATGGGGACAGGACACAAGCTCGTCGCACCATGAGCAGCCGAACGGGAGGACCAGTCGGCCTGCGTTTTGGCTGGTGGGGCGGGCGGGGTTCGAACCCGCGACCGAGGGATTATGAGTCCCCTGCTCTAACCGGCTGAGCTACCGCCCCCGATGCCGCGCCGGATCGTAACCCGCCCGGCGGACCACCGGCCACCACCGAACCGGTGCGCCCGGCGAACCGGTGGCCACGATGGGCTACGCGAGAATAACAGTCAGCAGTCACCCCGGAGGCACTCGAATCAGCCCGCCGCGCGGAGTTCCGCGAGCACCGCGCCGGCCGTCCGCCACCCGCTGGCGAGGGCCCCCTGGATGGAGGGGCTGTCCCGGTGGTCGCCGGCCACGAAGAGCCCGTCGCCGAGGGCCACCGGCTTGCGCAGCCGCCCCTGCGGCGGTGGCGCGGCGGGCAACGCGTGCGGGATCGAGACAGTGGTCAGGTGGGTCCAGTCGGCTGTCGAGCGTCCGTACAACCGGTCCAGTTCGGCCCGGATCGTCGGCTCGGGCGGGGCGTCGGGGCCGACCACGGAGGTGGCCACCAGGTGCCGGCCCGGTGGGGCGTACGACGGCGCGGCCCGGCTGACGACCACCGTGTTGGCTACGAGTTCCCGCCGGTCGCCGTCGACGAGCAGGATCGGTTCGTCGAGCGGCGCTTCGGGGGCGCTGTGGTAGTAGGTGGTGTAGCTGTGCGTACGTACCCGCGGCAGGGTGGGCAGCAGCGTGCTCGCCGCGGTCGGGTCGACCGCGACCACGACGGCGCGGCACTCGATCTCACCGGCCGGGGTGCGGACCCGGCCGGGCGCGACCTCGGTGACCGGGGTGTCGCAGGTGACCAGGTCGACGGGGAGCGGGGCGGCCACGGCCTGCGGCAGCGCGGCCATCCCCCGGGCGGGCAGCCCGATCCGACCCCGGGCGAAGGAGCGCAGGATCATCGCCAGCACATGGCTGGAGGTCTCCAGCTCCCGGTCGATGAGCACGCCGGACAGGAACGGCCGGATCAGCTCCTCGATGATGGTGTCGGAGAGCCCGGCCCGGCGCAGGGCCGCCTCGCTCGTGGTCTCCGGCGCGGTGAGCAGCCGGTGCGCCGGCAGGGTGGCGCAGCCGGTGGCGAGGGCGGCGAAGCGCAGCCGGTCGAGCAGCGAGCCGATGCCGGCGAGCGCGGTGGCCGGTGCGCCGCCGGGTTCGCGGACCGGGTGGACCAGCCGGTCGAGGCGGTCGCCCCGGCGGACCAGCACCCCGGAGGTGAACCACCCGAGGTCGAGGGTGCCCAGGTCGAGCAGGGTGCCGAGCCTCGGGTACGCGGTGTTGAGCACCTGAAAACCCCGGTCGAGCAGGTATCCGTCGACGGCGTCGGTGGCGACCCGGCCGCCGAGCCGGTCGCCGGCCTCCAGCAGCCGCCAGGGCACCCCGGCCCGGTGCAGCCGGCGGGCGACCGCCAGCCCGGCCAGGCCACCGCCGACGATCACCACGTCCGTCTCAGCGGGCACGTTCCACCTCCGCGTCGTCGCGCACCGACCGGGACAACCGGCTCGGCCACCAGACCTTCGGCCCGATGTCGTACGACAGCGCGGGCACCAGCAGCGAGCGGACCACGATGGTGTCCAGCAGTACGCCGACCGCGACCGCCACGCCCAGCTCCACGAGCACCACCAGCGGGAGTACGGCCAGTGCGGAGAAGGTGGCGGCGAGCACGATGCCGGCCGAGGTGATCACGCCGCCGGTGACGGTCAGCCCGGCCAGCACCCCGGCCCGGGTGCCCCGGCGGACCGACTCCTCGCGTACCCGGCTCATCAGGAAGATGTTGTAGTCGATGCCCAGGGCGACCAGGAAGACGAAGGCGAAGAGCGGGAAGGACGCGTCGACGCCGGGGAAGTCCAGCAGGTAGGTGAAGATCATCGCGCAGAGCCCGAGGGTGGCCAGGAACGACAGCACCACCGTCGCGATCAGCAGCACCGGCGCGACCAGCGCCCGCAACAGCAGGGCCAGGATCACCGCGATCACCACCAGGACGACCGGGATGATCACGTTGCGGTCCCGGGTCGACGCGTCGGAGGTGTCCACGTCGATCGCGGTGAACCCGCCGACCACGGCGTCGGCGGCCGGCACCCGGTGCACCGCCTCGCGTAGGTCACGGATCGTCCGCTCGGCGGCGTCGCTGTCCGGCGGGTCGGTAAGGGTCGCCTCCAGCTGCGCCCGCCCGTCGACGACCAGGGGCGGGGCGTTCGGATCCGGTGGGCCGGCCTGGTCCCGCCGGGTCACCGGGCGGACGGCGGCCACCCCGGCGACGCCCTGCGCGACCCGGGCGACCTGCTGGGCGGTCTGCTCCCGGGTGAAGATGGTCGCCGGGCTGCCGGTGCCGGCCGGGTAGTGCCGGGCGATCACCTCCTGCCCGGCGACCGAGTCGGTGCGGTTGGTGAACAGCTCGGACTGGCCCAGCGTGGTGGCGCCGAGCTGGGTGAGGCCGAGCACGAGCAGGGCCAGCACCCCGGCGGTGGTCAACCAGACCACCCGGGCCCGGCGGGCGACGAAGCGGGCGATCCGGGCCCACAGCCCGTGTTCGGCCTGCGCATCGGCAAGATCGACCCTGGGGGTACGCGGCCAGAACGCCCGCCGGCCGCCGAGCACCAGCAGGGCGGGCAGGAAGGTCAGCATCACCAGCAGGGTGGCGGCGATGCCGATGGCGGCCACCGGGCCGAGCGCCCGGTTGGAGTTCAGGCTGGACAGCAGCAGGCAGAGCAGGCTGACGATGACGGTGGCACCGGAGGCGGCGATGGCCGGGGCGGCACCACGCCAGGCGGTGCGCATGGCATCCCAGGGGCGCTCGTGCCGGTGCAACTCCTCCCGGTAGCGGGCGATCAGCAGCAGCGCGTAGTCGGTCCCGGCACCGAAGACGAGCACGGTGAGGATGCCCTGCGCCTGCCCGTTCAGCTTGATCACGTCGTTCTTCGCCAGGTAGTAGACGAAGACCGACGCCAGCGAGTACGACATCCCCGCCGCCAGCAGCGGGAAGATCCAGAGCACCGGGCTGCGGTAGACGATCAGCAGGATGACCAGCACCACCACCAGGGTGACAAGCAGCAGGGGCCCGTCGATCGCGGAGAAGACCTCGATCAGGTCGGCGAGCAGCCCGGCCGGGCCGGCGACGTCGACGGTGAGCCCGTCCCGGTCGCCCCCTGCGATCGTGCGGAGTTCGTCCACCACCTGGCCGATCTGCTCCCCTTCGGAGTCGTCGATCGGCACCACCACCTGGAGGGCCTGCCCGTCCTGGCTGGCGATCGGCGGGGGCAGCGGCCCCAGCACACCTTTGAGCTGGGCGAACCGGGCGCTGTCGGCGACGGCCCGCTGCTTGTCGGCGGCGGTGATGCCGGTGCTGCGCGCGTACACCACCAGGGCGGGGGTGGTCGGCTGCGCGACGAAGCCGGCGGCCAGGTCCTGCGCCCGGGTCGCCTCGGCGTCGGCGGGCAGAAAGGAGGCGTTGTCGTTCGTCGCGACGTCGCCCAGCTTGCCGGCGTACGGCCCGGCGACCCCGCCGACGACCAGCCAGGCCAGGACGACCGCCACGGCGATCAGCGTGGCCGCACCCCGGCCCCGTCCACCGACCATCTTCTCGGTCACCCCTCAAATCGACGCACCAATCGACGCAGCGGGAGTCTAAGTCGACATCTGCCATCCTGCCGCCCGGGTACGTCATCCGGGGCCGAAACCGACCATCCACCCCATCCCTCCCATTGCGCCATCTCCACCCCGCCACCCCTGGCCGGTCTGACTGCCCCCTGCGCCGCCGCCCGCTCTGCTGCCTGCCGCACCCTGTCCTGCCCCACCCGATCGGCGCGCCACCGCCGCCCAAGCCACCTACCTGCGCCGCCGTCCTTCCCGGCTTGGACGGGCGTCCTTCCCGGCCTGGGCAGGCGTCCTTCCCGGCCTGGGCAGGCGTCCTTCCCGGCCTGGGCAGGCGTCCCACCCTCGCCCTGATCAGCACCGCCACCTGCCACCCTTCGCCCTCGGCACCACCGGTCAGGCCCGTCGCGAACCCTGTCGATCTGATGACGCAGACGGTTCGCTGCCATGAGCAAGGCCGGATCGCGCGGAAGTGGCGAACGGACAACCGGGGGCATCGACGAGCCGCACGCCGCCATGGCGCCCAAGTTTTGTGGAGATCTGTTGTCGCTGTAGCAGCTGTTCAGCAGCAACAGATCTCCACAAAGGGCACGAGCAGCATCGACATCGGTAGAGCTCGACGGGCAGCAGAGCCATAACCGGCGGGCTACAGCGCGGGCAACGACGAGCAAAGCGGGCAGCACAGCGCGCAGGAGACAGCGGGCAGGAGACAGGCGGCGGGCACCAGACAGCGGTCAGGTGGCAGGCAAGGGCAGCAGAGCAGGCGACGGGCAGCAGAGCAGGCGACGGGCAGCAGGGCGGGCAGCAGAGCAGGCGACGGGCAGCAGGGCGGGCAGCAGAGCAGGCGACGGGCAGCAGGGCGGGCAGTGGGCGGGAGCGCGGGCAGCGGAGATGATCAAGTAAGGGCACCGGGCAACTGAGGCACCGGACATACGGAAACGCCCGCCGGCACTGCCGACGGGCGTGAAGTGGAGGCTGAGCTCCCCCGTTTGGACTCGAACCAAAAACCTGCCGGTTAACAGCCGGCTGCTCTGCCAATTGAGCTACGGGGGACTGCGTCGTCACGTCGTACCGGATCTCTCCGGCGCTCGGGGACGGCACAAGAGTACAGGACTTCGGGGGGGTTCGGTCCAGGGGGTTGCCGCATTCGACCGCGCCGCCACGAATCGGGACAGCCGACGCCAATAATGCGGACAAATCGTCATCCTGGTACAACCAGGCATGAGCGCGGAGCAGGATGGGTAGTTAGCTGTCGACCGAGGAAGACGTGGGGCGCGACGATGGTCGGTCCCGGCCGGAAACCACCGGGCGGGAGCGACGGGAGCGTCAGGTACGGAAGGAGCCGCCATGCGCGGAAAGATCATGTTTCTTGGCGGGCTGGCTGCGGGCTTCGTCCTGGGCGCCCGTGCCGGCCGGGAGAAGTACGAGGAGCTGGTCGTGCGGGGCCGCAAGGTGCTCGACCACCCGACCGTCCAGGAGGCGGCCGGGGTCGCGCAGGCCCAGGCGACCCGCCTTTACAGCGAGGGCAAGGACAAGCTCGGCCAGTCCAGGCTCGGCGAGAAGCTCAACACGGGCAACGGCAGCCGGCCGGAGCTGACCCCGGCGGACGACACCTTCGCGGGCACCCCGGCCACGGTCGGGGCCAAGTCGGGCATCAACCCGACCAGCTCGTCGGCGACCAGTTCGTCGGCGACCAGTTCGTCGGCGACCACCCCGAAGCCCAAGGCGCCGGGTACCGGCACCAACGGCAGCACGATCTGATCGTCCGTACGTCGTGGGGCCGGTCGCCAGGTGGCGACCGGCCCCACGCGTGCCTCAGTCCTTGCCGCTGCTGAACGCCGCGTCGAACGCCGCCGTCGGCGCGTCGAAGGCCAGCCGACGGACGAACTCCAGCGCCTCGGGCGCACCGACCAGCCGGTCCATCCCGGCGTCCTCCCACTCCACGGAGATGGGCCCGGTGTACCCGATGGCGTTCAACGCCCGGAAGCAGTCCTCCCACGGCACGTCGCCGTGACCGGTGGAGACGAAGTCCCAACCACGCCGCAGGTCCGCCCAGGGCAGGTGGGAGGCGAGCCGACCCCGCCGCCCGTCCCCGGTACGCACCTTCGCGTCCTTGCAGTCGACGTGGTAGATCCGGTCGGCGAAGTCGAAGATGAAGTTCACCGGGTCCAGTTCCTGCCACACGAAGTGCGACGGGTCCCAGTTGAGCCCGAACGCGGGCCGGTGGCCGATCGCCTCCAGGGTCCGCTTGGTGGTCCAGTAGTCGTACGCGATCTCACTGGGGTGCACCTCGTGGGCGAACCGCACCCCCACCTCGTCGAAGACGTCGAGGATCGGGTTCCACCGGTCGGCGAAGTCCTGGTAGCCGCGTTCGATCATCGCCGGCGGCACCGGCGGGAACATCGCCAGGGTGTGCCAGATGGACGAGCCGGTGAAGCCGACCACGGTGTCCACGCCGAGCTTCGCCGCCGCACGGGCGGTGTCCTTGATCTCCTCGGCGGCCCGCTGGCGTACCCCCTCGGCTTCGCCGTCGCCCCAGATCCGGGCGGGCAGGATGTCCTGGTGCCGCTCGTCGATCGGATGGTCGCAGACGGCCTGGCCCACCAGGTGGTTGGAGATCGTGAAGACCTTCAGGTTGTACTTGGCCAGCGTCTCCCGCTTGCGCTCGACGTACGAGTCGTCGGCGAGCGCCTTGTCGACCTCGAAGTGGTCGCCCCAGCAGGCGATCTCCAGGCCGTCGTAGCCCCATTCGGAGGCGAGCCGACAGACCTCCTCGAACGGCAGATCGGCCCACTGGCCGGTGAAGAGCGTGATCGGTCGCGCCATCGTCTGTCTCTCCCCTGTTGTGGTGGGGATTCCTGGGCGGGACCGGGGCGAGGGGACCGGGCCGGGCCGGTACGTCGGCGGCCGTGCCGGATCACCGGTGGGTGCACGCGCACCTGGGCCCAACGGGTTGCGCCTCCCGTCGGGTCACCGGCCACCGTACGGTCGCCGAACCCACTCTAGGGCCGCCGGACCGGACAGGGAAGAGGCCCGGGTCCGGCCGTCGCTCGGAACGCGGCCTCGGCGGGCGGGTGCCCGACGGCCCGGCCGGCGCCGTCGGGAACCCGTCGGGACGGCGTCCAGCCGAGCCGTCGGATCAGGCGTCCCGCCTCCGCAGCAGGATCGCCGCCGCGCCGGCCAGGACCGCCAACCAGCCCACGAACACGGCCAGCCCTGCGCCCGGGGAGAGCAGGTCCGGGTTCGATCCGATCGACATCAACGCCTGCCCGGCGTTCGACGGCAGGTAGGGCGTGACGGCGTCCGACCAACTGTCCGGCAGGAGCGAGGTGAGTCCGGGCACCACGAGCAGCAGGGCCACCACGCTGGTGATCCCACCGGCGGTGTTGCGCAGCAGGGCACCGAGCGCCACGCCGAGCACCCCCACCCCGGCCAGGTAGCCGGCCGCGCCGAGGACCGCACGCAGCACCCCGTCGTCGCCGAGGGAGATCCCGTCCGTGCCGAGGATGTGCTGCCCGCCGAGGAAGGTGAGCAGCACGGCCGGCACCAGCGCCGCCAGCGAGACACCGGCCAGCACGACCACCTTCGCACCGAGCACCGGCCAGCGCTTCGGCACGGCGGCCAGTGACGACCGGATCATGCCGGTGCCGTACTCCCCCGCCACCAGCAGCACGCCGAGCGTGCCGATGAGCAGTTGCGCCAGGTTGACCCCGCCGAGGCTGACCCCGAGCGGCTCGAGCAGGGACGTCCCCGGCGGCCCGGGCGGAGGCGGGGCGCCCGGGGTGGGCGGGTTGTTCGCCAGCACAGCGGAGAACGCCAGGCCCAGACCCACCAGGACGGCCACGGTGGCGGCCAGCATGATCAGGGACGACCGGAGCGAACGGAACTTGATCCACTCTGCGTGGACCACCCGCCACCAGGTGACCCGGGCGTCGGTGGGCACGGACGCCCGGGTGAGCGTGGCGCTGGTCATCAGTTGCTCCTTCCGGCCGCCACCGGCACGGCGACGACGGGTTCGGTGGGGTACTCGACGGCGTCCCGGGTCATCGTCATGAACGCCTCTTCCAGGGACGCCTCGACGGCAGCGAGTTCGTGCAGGGTGAGACCGGCCGTGGCGGCCAGGTCGCCGATCTGCTCCCGGCCCAGGCCGGTCACCTCCAGCAGTCCGGGCTCGCCTGCGGTCACCGTCACATCCGGGCCGACGAGCAGCTCACGCAGCACGCTGGCCTGCGGTGAGCGGACCCGCACCGCGTTGCGGGTGCCCTGCCGGGTGAACTCCTCGACCGAGATGTCGGCGATCAGCCGTCCCCGGCCGACGACGATCAGATGTTCGGCGGTCTGGGCCATCTCACTCATCAGATGCGAGCTGACGAAGACCGTCCGGCCCTCGGCGGCGAGGCCCTTCAGCAGATCGCGGATCCACCGGATGCCCTCCGGGTCGAGGCCGTTGACCGGCTCGTCCAGCATCACCACCTTCGGGTCGCCGAGCAGCGCAGCGGCGATGCCGAGCCGCTGGCCCATGCCGAGCGAGAAGCCGCCGGCCCGCTTGCCGGCCACCTCGTGCAGGCCCACCAGGTCGATCACCTCGTCGACCCGGCGTCGGCCGATGCCCGTGGTGGCCCCCATCGCGAGCAGGTGGTTGCGGGCGGACCGGCCGGTGTGCACCGCCTTCGCCTCCAGCAGCGCGCCGATCTCGCGCAGGGGGGCGGGGTGGTCGGCGTACCGCCGGCCGTTGACGGTGACCGTGCCGGTGGTCGGGGCGTCCAGGCCGAGGATCATCCGCATGGTGGTGGACTTACCGGCACCGTTGGGGCCGAGGAAGCCGGTGACGATCCCCGGCTTGACCTGGAAGGTCAGGGAGTCGACGGCGACCTTGTCGCCGTAACGCTTGCTGAGGTCGGTCACTTCGATCATGTGACCAACGATGGCTCGGGCACCCCGCTCGTGGCGTCGGCTGTCGGCAGACACCTGTGCGTACCACCATGGTGGTAGCCGGCCGCCCCGGCTACCGCAGCGGACGCACCACGGGCCGGGGGATCAGCGGGTCGGCGGGTCCGCGACCCGCACCAGACCACTCTGGTACGCGAGCACGACGAGTTGCGCACGGTCCCGCGCGCCCAGCTTCGTCATCGCCCGGTTGACGTGGGTCTTCGCGGTCAGCGGCGACACCACCAGGTGAGCGGCGATCTGCTCGTTGGACAACCCACCGGCGACCAGGGTCACCACCTCCCGCTCCCGCTCGGTGAGCACCCGCAGCCGCACCGGGTCGACCCGTGGGTCCGGCTGCGGCTGGGACAGGAACCGGGCGATCAGTCCCCGGGTCGCTCGCGGCGACAGCAGCGCCTCGCCGGCCGCCACGGTCCGGATCGCGTCCAGCAACTCGGTGGGCTCCACCCCCTTGCCGAGGAACCCGCTCGCCCCGGCGCGGAGCGCCTCGAAGACGTACTCGTCCATTTCGAAGGTGGTCAGGATCAACACCCGTACGCCGACCAGGTCGTCGTCACCGCTGATCTCCCGGGTGGCGGCGATGCCGTCCAGTCCGGGCATCCGGATGTCCATCAGCACCACGTCGGGCCGGGTCTGCCTGGTCAGGTCGACGGCCTCCCGCCCGGAGGCCGCCTCGCCGACCACGCTCAGGTCCGCAGCGGATTCGACCAGTACCCGGAATCCGGCCCGCAGCAGCGTCTGGTCGTCGGCCAGGAGGACCCTGATCGTCACTCGGCCAGCTCCTCGGGGGCGGGCAGTTCGGCACGGACCTGCCAGCCACCGTCCGGAAGAGGGCCGGCGGAGAAGGTGCCACCGACGGTCTCGGCCCGTTCCCGCATCCCGATCAGCCCGAGCCCGGTGCCCGCTCCGCGGGACCGTCCGGTCGCCCCGGTCACCGGCTCACCACCCGTCGGCCCACCCTCCGGCCGGGGGGTTCCGTCGTCGCGTACCTCGACGGTGACCCCGGCCGGTCCGTAGCCCAGGCGGACGGCGACGGCCGCCCGGGGGGCGTGCCGGTAGGCGTTGGTCAACGACTCCTGCACGATCCGGTACGCCGCGACGTCCACGGCGGTGGGCAGCGGCCGGGGTTGCCCGGCGACCGTCCAACGCACCGGCTGACCGGTGCTGAAGCCCTCGACCAGCGCGTCGAGGCGGTTCAGGCTGGGGGCCGGCTCGGTGGGGCTGTCGTTCTCCCCGGCACCGCGCAGCACCCCGAGCAGGGTCGCCAACTCGTCGAGGACGGTCCGGCTGGCGGCGCGGACGTGCCCGAGCGCCTCCTGGGCCGCTTCGGGCTGCCCGGACAGCAGGTGCCCGGCGACCCCGGCCTGCACGTTGATCAGGGCGATGTGGTGGGCGACCACGTCGTGCAGCTCCCGGGCGATGCGCAGCCGTTCCTCCGCCACCCGGCGCAGCGCCTCCTCCTCGCGGGTCTGCTCCGCACGACGGGCCCGTTCCTCCAGCACCGCCACGTACGCCCGACGGCTGCGCACCGCGTCGCCGCCGGCCACCGCGAAGCCGAACCAGAGCAGCAGCACCACGATCTCCGGCCGGACCCAGGAGACACCCAGGACGAACACCGCGGTCGCGCCGATGGCGAGTGCGGCACCGGTCCCGGTCACCCAGGCGGTCCACCGATCCGTCCGGGAGGCCACGGTGTACGCGGCGATGGCCACGATGATCATGAAGGGGCCGCGGACGAAGCCGAGCAGCAGGGCGGCCACCACCAGCACCGTGACCGTGCCCAGCACCGCCAGGGGACGACGGCGACGCAACGCCAGGGCACCGCAGCCGGCCAGGGCGAAGAGCACCGTGCCGACGGCGAGCGGGGCGCGGGACGCGCCGCCCGGCGGGTTCACCGGCAGCAGGCTGACCACGAACAACAGCGCCGCCAGCAGCACGTCGGCGACCGCCGGGTGTCCCCGTACGGCCCGCCGCCACCGCACGATGCCTTCCATCCCGCCAACGTACGGCAGCCCCCACCCCCCAACCGCCCAACCCCCACCCTGCCCCCGGTGATCAAGAGGTTTGCGTCATGTCGGGCCGACCGTCGTGACGCAAACCTCTTGATCACCGATGCGAACCACGGGCGGGAGCCCGGGTGGGGTTGGGGTTGGGGTGGGTTACTGAGGGAGGGTCCATTTCTGGTTGGCGGCGGAGGAGTTGCAGGTCCAGAGGAGGACCACGGTGCTGTCGGCGGAGCTGTTGCCGGACACGTCCAGGCACTTGCCGGAGGCGGGGTTGCGCAGGGTGCCGTCGGACTGGGCCGACCAGACCTGCGGGGTGCCGCCGGTGCAGGTCCAGAGCTGGATCTTGGTGCCGTTGGCGGTGCCGCCACCGGAGACGTCGAGGCACTTGCCGAGCGCCTTGATCGGGCCGTTCGGGGTCACCGTCCAGGTCTGCCGGGCGCTGCCGTTGCAGGTGAAGATCTGGATCTGGGTGCCGTCGGCGGTGGCGCCGTTGCGGACGTCCAGGCACTTGCCGCCCAGCCCCTTGATCGGGCCGGTGCCGTTGGTCGGCGTGGTGCCGCCCAACTCCTTGATCCGGATGTTGCGGAACGAGGCGTCGTCACCGGTGCCGTGGTTCTGGATGCCGATGTGGCCGGCGAGCGAGCGGACCGGGTTGGTGTTGGTGAAATCGTTGATCTTCGACCCGTTGAGGAAGACCTGGAGCCGTTCCCCCTCGACCAGCAGCTCGTAGGTGTTCCACTCCCCCGGCGGGTTCAGCGCCGCGTCCCGGGCCGCCTGGTCGGCGGCCTGGAACGAGTAGACCGAGCCGGTGGTCCGGTCGACGGTGTCGGTGGCGTCGATCTGCACCTCGTAGCCGTTGTCCATCGCCGAGTTCGGGTCGCTCGACGGCGGGAAGCCGATGAGGACCCCGGAGTTGTCGTCCCCGTCCACCTTCCAGTCCAGCTTCAGCGAGTAGTTGGTGAACTGCTTCGCGCTGTACCAGAGCATGCCCAGCCCGCCGACCGAGCTGAGGGTGGCGTTGGAGTTGGTGAAGCTCCCCGGCCCGGCCTGCGACCAGCCGTTGGTCGAGCCGTTGTAGAGGGCGGTGTAGCCGGTCTCCGGCCGGCAGTCGGCCTTCGTCCGGCCGGCCGCGTACCGGATGCCGCCGAGCAGGTGGGCCCGGAAGGCCGGTTCGGAGTACGCCGACTGGTTGTGCCCGGCGCCGGTGTAGAAGGACCGGCCACCGCTGTACGTCTTGCACCAGACGTGCGGGTGGTCGGCCCCCATCCCACCGCCCGAGTACGACGACTCGTCGAGGTTGGCCAGCACGTGCGCGGTGGAGCGGGCGTTGGTGCGGAAGTTGTACCACTCGTCGGTGCGCTGCCAGGTCGGGCCGAGGTGGGCGGTGGCCGCGTGCGCCCGGTCCTCCACCCGTACGGTGGCCTGTTGGATCGCCGGGTGGGAGGCGAACCACGCGCCGACCAGGTTGCCGTAGAACGGCCAGTCGTACTCGGTGTCGGCGGCGGAGTGCACACCGACGTACCCGCCACCGGCGCCGATGTACGACTCGAAGGCGGTCTGCTGGCTGGCGTTGAGCACGTCACCCGTGGTGTTGAGGAAGATCACCGCCTCGAACCGGGAGAGGTTGGCGGTGGTGAACTGGTTGCCGTCCTCGGTGGCGGTGACGGTGAAGTTGTTCGCCGCGCCCAGGTCACGGATGGCCTGCGTGCCGACCGCGATGGAGTCGTGCCGGAACCCCGCGGTCTTGGAGAAGACCAGCACGTCGTAGGCGGCGTCGGCGGCCGACGCCGGGGTGGCCGGGGTGGTGCAGGCGATAGCGGCGAGGACGGCTGCGGCCGCGCCGAGGATGGGTCGGAAGAGTCTCATGTAGTGCTCCAGTACGCCGGGGGCGCGGGACCGGACGGGCCGGTCCCGCGCCCGTCAGGTCAGGGCAGGGTCCACTTCTGGTTCGCGGCGCCGCTACAGGTCCACAGCAGGACCACGGTGCTGTCGGCGGAGCTGTTGCCGGAGACGTCGAGGCACTTGCCGGAGGCGGGGTTGCGCAGGGTGCCGTCGGCCTGCGCCGACCAGACCTGCGGGGTGCCACCGGTACAGGTCCAGAGCTGGATCTTCGTACCGTCGGCGGTGCCGCCGCCGTTGACGTCCAGGCACTTGCCGAGCGCCTTGATCGGGCCGTTCGGAGTCACCGTCCAGGTCTGCCCGGCCCCACCGTTGCAGGTGAGGATCTGGACCTGGGTGCCGTCGGCGGTGGCCGCGTTGCGCACGTCCAGACACTTGCCGGCCAGGCCCTTGATCGGCCCGGTGCCGTTGCCCGGCGTGACGGTGCCGGTGTTCAGGGTGAACGCGTCCAGGTCGTAGAGCAACCCGGTGCCACCGGCGAAGGTCACGTAGAGCGTGGTGGTGCCGGTGGGTGCGCCGGAGACCGTGCCGGTGACCGTGGTGAAGACGTCCCAACCGCCGGTGACCGGCACGTTGGCCTGCCCGAGGACGGTGCCGGTGGCCGAGCCGGCGCGGAGCTGGATGGTGCCGCCGGCGCCGGCCGAGGAGACCCGGGCGGTGAACGAGGTGACGTTGCCCACCCGGTACGGCGTGAACCCGATCCAGTCCCCGTTCTCGATGTTCCCGACGGTCTTCCCACCCTCGGCGGGGGTCTTGTCGAAGGTGGCGATGCCGGACGAGGTCTTGTAGTGCTCGGCCTGCCGGTGCCGGGGCTGGAGGGTGTGCTGGGTGTGCGTGGTGAGCCCACCGGCGTCGGTGTACTCGGCGTCGAAGATGGCGAAGATGTTCGCCGCGTCGTCGTGCTCGCCGTCGACCGGGATGGTGATCGAGCCGGAGCAGCCGTTGACCGAGGTGATCTGGTGACCGTGCTGGTCGTGGCCGAGCACGTAGGTCATCTTGACCTTGGTGCAGTCGACAGTGCCGTCCTCGGGGTCGGTGACGGTGATGTTGAACGGCACGGTGTCACCGAAGGAGAACAGCGAGCCGTCGCCGGGGCTGTTGATCGTGACAGTCGGGGCGGTGTTGCCGACGCTGACCGTCACGCTGTTCGTGCCGGTCGCCCCCTGCGGGTCCCGTACGGTGAGCGTCGCGGTGTACGAGCCGTCCGCGGTGTACGTCTTGGTCGGGTTGGCCGCCGTGGAGGTGGTGCCGTCGCCGAACGCCCACGAGTAGGTAAGCGCCCCACCCTCGGGGTCGGCGGATCCGGCCGAGGAGAAGTTCACGGTCAGCGGCGCGGGACCGGAGGTCCGGTCGGCGCTCGCCCGGGCGGCCGGCGCCCGGTTGCCGACCCCGACGTAGTCGAAGCGGTACAGGGCGGAGTTGGCGTCACCGTTGTAGTAGCCGGTGCCGTAGTCCAGCACGTAGTACGCCCCGTCGGGGCCGAACGCGGAGTCCATCACCTGCTTGCCCACCCAGGGGAAGCTGTCGATGGTGCCGGGCGACCCGTCGGCGTTGAGGTGGATCGGCTTGATCCAGCCCCGGCCGAACTCGGTGGCGAAGAACTGCCCGTCGAAGGTCTGCGGGAACTTCGTCGCCGAGGGGTTGTTCGGGTCGTACCGGTAGACCGGGCCGGCCGCCGGGGACTCGGAGCCGCCGCCGAAGGCGGGCGGGCTGCCGGAGTCGCCGCCGTACTTGATCCAGGAGGGCTTGGCCGGCGGGAGGGTGCCCAGGCCGGTGTTGCGGAACGAGTTGTTTGTCGGCCCGCCGGTGCAGTTGTACTTGGGGCCGGTGGAGTTGGTGGCGAAGTTCCACTCGTTGTACGTCTCGGACGTGGTGTTGGTGCCGGTGCAGTACGGCCAGCCGTAGTTGCCCGGGCCGGTGACCCGGTTGAACTCGACCTGGCCGGAGGGCCCCCGGTTGGCGTTGGTGCTGCCGGCGTCCGGGCCGTAGTCGCCGACGTAGACGATGCCGGTGGGCTTGTCGACGCTGATCCGGAACGGGTTGCGGAAGCCCATCGCGTAGATCTCGGGGCGGGTCTTCGCGGTGCCGGGGGGGAACAGGTTCCCACTCGGGATGGAGTACGACCCGTCGGCGTTCACCTTGATCCGCAGGAGCTTGCCACGCAGGTCGTTGGTGTTGCCGGCACCGCGCTGGGAGTCGTACGCCGGGTTGCGGTTGGTCCGTTCGTCGAGGGGCGAGTAGCCGGCGGAGTCGAAGGGGTTGGAGTCGTCGCCGGTGGACAGGTAGAGGTTCCCGGCGGCGTCGAAGTCCATGTCGCTGCCGACGTGGCAGCAGATACCCCGGTCCGTCCCGACGTCCAGCACGTCGACCTTGCTGGCCTGGTTGAGGGTGAAGTCGGCGTTCAGGGTGAAGCGGGACAGCCGGTTCACGCCCTGCCAGGCGGACCAGTTGGTGCCGGTGGCGGGCGCGTCGCCGCCGGGGGTGGACAGCGGCGGCGCGTAGTAGAGGTAGATGTACCGGTTGGTGGCGAAGTTCGGGTCGACCCCGAGGCTCTGCAACCCCTCCTCGTCGTGGGTGTAGACGGGGATGGTGCCGACCACACGGGTGACGCCGGCGGAGTCGGTGCGACGTACGGTGCCGTTGCGGGCGGTGTGCAGCACGGAGCGGTCCGGCAGCACGGCGAGCGACATCGGCTCGCCCATCTCGCCGACGCCGCGGGCCAACTCGACCTGCTGGAAGTCGCTGGCGTTGATGGTGTGCGCGGCGGCCGGGGCGGGACCGCCGAGGGCGGTCGGGCCGGTGGTGGCGGTGACCGTGCCGGCCGTCGCGGCCAGGAGCAGCACCGCGGCGGAGGAGAGCCACCGTCGGCGACGATGGATATTTTGGTCCTTTGTGGACATTGCTGGGCTGTCCTCTCCTGACGGATCACGGCCAGGGCGGAGCCCGCGCCGCCGCGCCGGATGCCGGGGGTGGTGGTGGGTGGTGGTGGACACACGGCAGGGTCGACCGGGTGCCAGTCGGTCGAATGCCAGTCGGCCGAGTGCCGGTCGGCCGGGTCTCCCCTCGGTCGGGGGCGCGGAGCCGCCGCCGTAGGGTCACTCTCGTCGATAGGTCACCGCGCCGCCGGTTCACCATGACGAAACACACTCGTGATGCCACGAACATTAATGGCGACCTATATCGATGTCCATACCTTCCGCCCACCGATGTGGGTTTTCATCAGATGAAGCATGCGCATCAGCTGTCATCCCCGGTTCCGCGCCGAGCGGCAGCGGGCCGGCTGGCCTGGTGGACACCTGCGGGTCACCGCTCGGTGCCGAGCAGTAACGCCCCCCCGGTTCACCCCTGACGCCGGGACGTGCCCCAGCCTGAGCGAGGCTCGCCCGCAACGCGGGGACGCTCGCCCGCAACGCCGGGGCGACCCGCCCGTACGGGAATCCACATTCATCTGATGAAAGCCTGCCACCCGCACCAGACGGACAGACGCTCCGGCCGGTCGGAACACCACGGACCTCCGCTCACCGCACGGAGGTCCGCGCCCCGGAGCGACGAAGGGCCCGGACCGGCGCGGGTCAGTGCTGGCGGTGCACGGCCTGGTCGGCCAGCCCGGCCAGGGCGGTGCGCGCCGGCTCCGCCAGCGGCACCTGGGCGAGCGCGACCCGCGCCGCGTCCGCGCGGACCCGGATCAACCGCTCGATCTTTTCCCGCGCCCCGGTGGTCTCGATGATCGCCCGCAGCTCGGCGGCACCCGCCGCGTCCAGCTCGGGATTGCCGAACAGGTCGCGCAGCCGGGCGGCCTGCACCCGGTCGGCGGCGTCACGGGCCAGTGCCATCATCACCGTCGGCTTGCCCTCCCGCAGGTCGTCCAGGATGGATTTACCGGTCACCGCCGGATCGCCGAAGACCCCGAGCACGTCGTCGCGGAGCTGGAACGCGTCCCCCAGCGGGTCGCCGAAGTCGACGAGCGCGGCGATCAGCTCCGCCGGGGCCCCGGCCAGCGCCGCACCGATCTGCAACGGCCGGGTCACCGTGTACCGGGCCGCCTTCATCCGGATCACGGTGAGCGCGCTGGCCACCGAGCCGTCCCCGACCCCCGAGACCAGGTCCAGGTACTCGCCCGCGATCACCTCGGTCCGCATCCGGGCGAAGACCCGGTAACCCTGCCAGATCTGCGCGGAGGTCAGCCCGCACTCGTGGAACATCTGATCCGACCAGGCCGCGCAGAGATCCCCGCAGAGCAGGGCGGTGTTCCGGCCGTAGGTCTCCGGGTCGCCGCGCCACGCCGACCGGGTGTGCAGCTCGGCGAAGACCCGGTGCACCGAGGGGGCGCCCCGGCGGTGGTCGCTGCCGTCCAGGATGTCGTCGTGGATCAGCGCGAACGCGTGGAACAGCTCCAACGCCGCCGCGGCCACCACGATCGGCCGGTCGTCCGCGCCCCCGGCCCCCCGCCAGCCCCAGTAGCAGAACAGCGGACGCAACCGCTTCCCCCCGGCCAGCACGAACCGGTGCAGCGCGGTGAAGATGCCGCGCGGCGCGCCGTCCGGCCAGTCCGGCCCCTGCCGGTCGAGAAAGGCCACCAGTTCGGCGTCGAAGCGGGTCCGCAGCTCGCTGGCATCGGCCGCGGTGGCGGTGACAGTCACCGCCGCTCCCCCGTGCCCGGCGGACCGGTCGGGTCCGCCGACACCGCGCCGGCATCCGCCCCGGCCGGCACCGCACCCGTCGGTACGGCATCCGCACCCGCCGCAGCCGTCGGTACGGCACCAGCGCCGGCCGCAGCCGTCGGCGCGGTGGCCGGGCCCAGACCGGCCAGGTCCAGCAGCAACGCCTTGACCTCGGTGGCGGCGAAGGTGTCCCGGGCGGCGGACGGGTCGGAGCAGATCAGCACCGGCCCGTCCGCCGGGTCGGCCGGCAACCGGCCGTGCGAGCCACGGACCGCCCGCGCCCCCGCGTCCAGACCGACCACGCTCATCAGGTACCGCATGCCGAGCTTCTTGCGGGCCAGGGCGATCCCCGCCCGCCGTTTCGCCGCCCCCGGTGCGGCCGGGTCGAAGAACAGCTCCGCCGGGTCGTACCCGGGCTTGCGGTGGATCTCGACGTTGCGGGCGAAGTCCGGGGCGCGGTCGTCGTCCAGCCAGTAGTAGTAGGTGAACCAGGAGTCCGGCTCGGCCACCAGCACCAGTTCGCCGGCCCGCTCGTGGTCCAGCCCGGCCGCCGCCTTGCCCTCGGCGTCGAGCACCTCGGCCACCCCGGGCAGCCCGGCGCAGAGCTTCGCCACCGCCGCCACGTCCGCCGGGTCCTTCACGTAGACGTGGGCGATCTGGTGGTCGGCGACGGCGAACGCCCGGGACGTCCACGGGTCCAGGTATTCCATGCCGTCCTGGGTGTAGACCCGCAGCAGCCCCTCGGCGCGTAGCAGCCGGTTGACGTCCACCGGGCGGGAGACCTCGGTGATGCCGTACTCGGATAGCGCCACCACTGTCGCGTCGGCGGCCCGCGCGGCGTCCAGCAGTGGGGCGAGCACCGCGTCCAGCTCCGCCGCCGCGGCGGCCGCCCGGGGCGAGGACGGGCCGAAGCGTTGCAGGTCGTAGTCGAGGTGCGGGACGTACACCAGGGTCAGGTCGGGGGCCTGGTCGGCGAGGATCCGCTCGGCCGCCCGGCAGATCCACCGGGACGAGGGCAGCCCGGCCCCCGGGCCCCAGTAGGTGAACAGGGGGAAGGTGCCCAGGGCGTCGGTGAGCGTGTCGTGCAGCTCCGGCGGATCGGTCCAGCAGTCCGGTTCCTTGCGCCCGTCGGCGTAGTAGATCGGCCGGGGCGTGACGGTCCAGTCGACGTCCGCGCCCATCGCGTACCACCAGCAGACGTTGGCCACCGTGTAGCCGGGCTCGACCCGGCGGGCCGCCTGCCAGACCTTCTCCCCGCCGACCAGCGCGTGGTGCTGCCGCCACAGCAGCACCTCGCCGAGGTCGCGGAAGTACCAGCCGTTGCCGACGATGCCGTGCCCGGCCGGCGGCTCGCCGGTCAGCAGGGTGGCCTGCGCCGAGCAGGTCACCGCCGGCAGCACTGTACCCAGCTCGGCCGAGAAACCCTGCTCGGCGACGGCACGCAGCCGGGGCATGTGGGCCAGCAGCCGGGGGGTCAGCCCGACCACGTCCAGCACCACCAGCCGGCGGCTCACGCCGACACCTCGCTGCGCCCGGCGCGGCGGTGGCACCTCGTCGTGCCGGGTCGGTGGCGCTCGTTCATCGTCGTGCTCCCAGGATCGTCGGGACGGCTCGGTCGACCGGGCTAAGGCCGTTGGTCGCCCGGTCGGGGGTGGCTCGGTCGGCCGGGCTAAGGCCGAGGGTGACCAGTTCGTCGCGGGCGAAGGCCAGCTCGGCGGCGATCCCGACGGCCAGCTCCGCGTCGGTGCGTGGACGCCGTGCCGCCGGCAGCACCCCCCACGTGTACGTCTCGACGTCCAGGTGGTCGCAGCCGGCGGTCGGGCCGCCGAGCAGCGCGCCCAGCGCGGTGCGCAACACCGGCAGGGTCGAGGTCAGCGGCGGCTCGGGCGGGGCGTGCAGCGGCACGTGGTAGTGCACCCGCCAGGCCCCCGGCAACCGCGCGGCCAGCGCGGCGTCCAGGTCGTCGGCCGCGTACGCCGGGTCAGCCGGGTCGACGGCGTGGGCGCAGCCGGCGGTCCGGGTCTGGTGCAGGAAGCGCGGCTCGACCCAGCGGCCCAGCGCCTCGGCGTCGGCGACCGGGTCGGCCGACTCCAGGGCGGCGGAGACCTGCACCTTGACCACCGGCAGGCCGGCGGCGCGCAACCGGGCCAGCGCCTCGACGGGCTCCTCCCAGGCGCAGGCGAGATGGGCCAGGTCGAGACAGATGCCGAGCCGGTCCGGGTCCAGACCGGACAGCAGCGCGGCGGCCTGCCCGCTGCTCTCCACCACGCAGCCCGGTTCCGGCTCGAAGCCCACCCGCACCGGGCGGCCGGTGTCCCGTTCCACCTCGGCCAACCCCGCGGTGAGCGCGGCGAGCCGGCGGCGGGCAGTGTCGGCGTGGGCCGCGTCCCAGGGCTGCCGCCAGGCCAGTGGCAGGGTGGAGATCGATCCCCGGGCGGCGTCGTCGGGTAGCAGGTCGGCAAGCACCCGGGCCAGGTCGAGGGTGTATCGCAGTCGCTGCCCGGTGGTCCAGTCCGGGTGGTAGACCGCGCCCTTGACCACCGGGGCCTGGAAGGCCGCGTACGGGAAGCCGTTGAGGGTGACCACCTCCAGTCCCCGGTGGGTCAGCTCGGCGCGCAGCCGACGCCGGGCGGCCGGGTCGGCGGCCAGCTCGGCGGCGACCGGGGCGGCCAGCCACAGCCCCAGGCCGAGCAGGTCCGAGCCGAGCGTCTCGCGCACCGGCAGCGCGTACGTGTCGAGTTGGGCGAGGACGCCGGCGGTGTCCTCGGCGGGGTGCACGTTGGTGCAGTAGCCGAGGTGGACGGTGCTGCCGTCGGCGTGCCGCAGCCGCATCAGTCGCCGCCGCGCAGGATGGAGTTGCCCTCGAAGGTGCCGGTGGCCGGGGCGTCCAGGTCGGTCAGGTCGAGCCGACCGGACTGCCCGTAGAACTCCACCGGGTTGCGCCAGAGCACCAGGTCGACGTCGTCGTCGGTGAACCCGGCGGCCAGCATCGCCTCGCCGGTGGCCCGGGTCAGCAGCGGGTCGGAGCGGCCCCAGTCGGCGGCCGAGTTGACGAGCATCCGCTCGGTGCCGTACGTGCGCAGCAGCTCCACCATCCGCGGCGGCGACATCTTGGTGTCCGGGTAGATCGAGAAGCCCAGCCAGCAGCCGCTGTCCCGGGCCAGCTTCACGGTCACCTCGTTGAGGTGGTCCAACGCCACCCGGCCGGGCGCGATGCCGCTCTCGGCGACCACCGCGAGGCTGCGCTCGACGCCGCGCGCCTTGTCCCGGTGCGGGGTGTGCACCAGGGCGGGCAGGTCGTGGTCGACGGCCAGGGCGAGCTGGGTGGCGAACGCCTCGTCCTCGGCCGGCGTCATGTCGTCGTAGCCGATCTCGCCGACCGCGACCACGGCGTCCTTCTCCAGGTAGCGGGGCAGCAGGTCGAGCACCGGGCGGCAGCGCGGGTCGTTGGACTCCTTGGGGTTCAGCGCCACGGTGGCGTGGTGCCGGACCCCGAACTGTGCGGCCCGGAACGGCTCCCAGCCGATCAGCGAGTCGAAGTAGTCGGCGAAGGAGGCGGCGCTGGTGCGCGGCTGCCCCAGCCAGAAGGCCGGCTCGACCACGGCGCGGACCCCGGCGGCGGCCATCCGCTCGTAGTCGTCGGTGGTCCGCGACGTCATGTGGATGTGCGGGTCGAAGATGCGCATTCACGCCTCCCTGATGGTGAGCCGGTCGAGCAGTGCGGTGGCGTCGGCGGGGAGCTGCCGGCCGGCGGCGTGCCGTTCCGCGGCGAGCGCGGCGAGCATCGCGGCCAGCTCCCCGTCGGCGCGGGTGTCCAGGTCGGCGACGGCGGCCAGCGGCACCCCGATGAAGACGCACTTGAGCACCGCCTGCCGCCAGGCCTCCGGTGCCAGGTGCCGGGCGTACGGGCCGAGCGCGGCGGCGACCAGCCGGGTGTCGTTGGTGCGGATCGCGTCGTGCAGCAGCGACACCCCGGCCGTCCCGATCGGCAGCAGCGGCAGGGCCTTGAGCACGGCCCGCTTCTCGGCGGCGTCGCCGTACCGGTACACCTCCTCGGCCTGCCCGGCGGCCAGGTCGGCGGGGAGCGCGACAAGCAGCAGCGTCCGGGCCGCCTCGTCGGCGGTCCAGCCGGGTGCGGCAGGCAGCTCGTGCCGGCCGCACCGCCGGGCGGCGGCCGGGAAGTACCGCGCCACCGTGCCGGGCTCGGCCGCGACGCGGCGCAGCGCGGTCTCCAGCCAGTCGGGATCGGGTACGCCCTCCAGCGCGGCCCGCAGTCGATCCGGTGTCATCCGTCTCCCCTCCCCAGGTGTGCGGTCGGCGGTGGTCAGTCCACCCCGGTGGTGCGGTCGGCCCCGACCGGCGCGGGTCGCGTGTCCGGGGTGAGGCCGGCCTGCCGGGCGGCGGTCCGCAGGAAGTCCAGCGACCGGGCCGCCACGGTGGGCGCGGCGTGCGAGTGCCGGGGCAGTTCCACGGCGACCAGCCCCCGGTAGCCGCCGTCGGCCAGGGCGCGCAGCACCGGCGGGAAGTCGATCTCGCCGGTGCCGAACTCCAGGTGCTCGTGCACCCCCCGGCGCATGTCGTCGATCTGCACGTTGACCAGGTGTTCGGCCACCTGGTGCACGCAGTCGGGCACGGTCGCCGACTCCAGGCACCGGCAGTGTCCGATGTCGAGGGTGATGCCGAAGCACGCCGGCTCGCCGAGGGCGTGGCGCAGCCACCGCCAGCCGGCGATGTCCTCGACGAGCATCCCGGGCTCCGGCTCGAAGCCCAGGGTCACCCCGGCCCGGTCGGCGGCGGCGACCACCGTGGCGCACCCGGCGACCAGCCGGTCGCGGGCGACCTCCGGGGTGACGTGGCCGGGCCGGACCCCGGCCCAGAAGGAGACCGCCTCCGCGCCGAGGTCCGCGCCGACCCGTACCGCCCGTTCCAGGAAGTCGACCCGACCGGCCGGGTCGTCGTGCAGCAGCGTCGGGGCGTGTTTACGCCACGGGTCGAGCAGGAACCGGGCGCCGGTCTCGACCACCACGCCGAGGCCGAGCGCGGCCAGCCGCCGCGCCACCGCGTCGACCCGGCGGGCCAGCCCCGGCGCGTACGGGTCGAGGTGGTCGTGGTCCAGGGTGAGCGCGATCCCCTCGTAGCCGAGGTCGGCCAGCACCGTCAGGGCGTCGTCGAGCCGGTGGTTGGCGAACCCGTTGGTGCCGTAGCCGAACCGGAGCCGGTCCACCCCGCCGGCGGGCACACCGTCGCCCGTGGTCGGGCCGCGCTGCGAGCTGCCGGCCGGGCCAGTGGGCTGCGGGACGGTCATGTCGGGGAGAGCTTCCGGGCCAACCGGCCGCCGAGCGGCGCGGCGAGGGCGACAAGCGCACCGAGCAGGCCGGCGCCGGCCCGGGCGGTGAGCGCGCCCTGCAACGACGGCAGGCCGGTGATCCCGGCCCCGACGGCCGCCCGGACCCGGCCGGCGGTGGGGTCTGCGGCCACCCGGACCTGCGCGCCGCCGTAGCGGGCGACGTACCAGCCGGCCAGGCCGACCGGCAGCGCGGCGGCGAGCGAGCGGCCGACACCGGCGGCACCGGCGCGGACGCCCGGTGCGGTGCGGCGACCGGGGTCACCGGCCGCGCCGGTCGACGCCGGCACCGCGTCGTCCCCCGGGGACGGTCGACCGGTGGGGCGGGGCAGGGTGGTGGCGGCCAACGCGACGAGCGCGGTGCCGGCGAGGGTACGCCGGGGCAGGGCGGCGTCGGCGCCGGTCACCTCGCGTCGGGACAGGGCGGTGACCGTCCAGGTGTGCGCGGCGACTGTCAACGCCGCCGGCAGCGCCCGGACCGGTCGACCCGGCGACGCGCCGAGCAGCACGTCCAGCCCTCGGCAGGCGGCCATCACGGCGGGGCCGGCGGCGGTGTTCTTGGCCACCACGTCGTACCCCCAGATGGTGGCGGCGAGCGGGAGCGCGACGGCGGTGGCCCGCCGGCCGCCCACGGCGGCGGCCAGGCCCAGGCCGGCCACGGTGAGCCCGGCGGCGATCCCGGCGGCGGCGCTCGGGCTGACCCGGCCGCTGGGGATCGGTCGTTCCGGTCGTTCCTCGGCGTCCAGCCCACGGTCGGCCCAGTCGTTGGCGGCCATCCCGGCCCAGTAGAGCAGCACCGACGCCCCGGCCAACCCGGCGGTACGCGGACCGAGCACTCCGGCCGCCGCCGCCCCGGCCACCAGATCCCCGGGTACGGAGAGCGCGGCCGGTGCCCGGACCAGCTCGGCCAGGTCGGCCAGGCTGGTCACCCGGCACCCCCGGCGTGCAGCTCCCGGGTGAAGGCGTGCAACTCCCGGGTGAAGTCGACGAGCCGCTGCCACTGCTCGCTCAGCGAGTGGGTGGGCGAGTCGATCGGGTCCTTGAAGAAGAACGCCAGCTCGGGCAGGGGTCCGACGCGCCCGGCGGCGTGCGCGGCGGCGGCGAGCCGGGCCAGGTCGAGCACCAGTGGGGCGGCCAGCGCGGAGTCGCAGCCGTGCCAGGTGAACTCCATCCGCATCCCGGTGCCGAGGAACCCGGCGAAGGTGATCAGATCCCAGGCGGTCTTGAAGTCGCCCAGGTCCTCGACGTACTCGATCCGGGTGCCGCCCTGCGGCACGTAGCCGAGCGTCTCGCCGAGCACCCGCTGCTTGCTGTCCACCTTGGCGGCGTTGGCGCCCGGCTCGGCCAGGGTCGCCCCGTCGCCGCCGCCGAGCAGGTTGACCCCGGACCAGGAGCGCACCGCGAGGTGACGCATCGCGAACATCGGGGCGAGCACCGACTTGACCAGGGTCTCCCCGGTCTTGCCGTCGTGCCCGGCGTACGGCAGGCCGCGCTGGGCGGCAAGCGCCGCGAGCGCCGGCAGGCGCAGCCCGGTGGACGGGGTGAAGTCGACGTACGGGCAGCCCGCCTCGACGGCCGCGTACGCGTACAGCGAGCTGGGCGGCAGCACCTCGTCGGGGCCGGCGAGCGCGGCGCGCAGGGCGTCCGGGTCGGCGTGGCCGGGGTGCGGCGGCGGGGCCGGTTCGGTGGCCGAGACGTTGACCACCACCACCCGGTCCAGCCGGTGCCGCTCGCGGAACGCGGTCAGGTCGGCGGTGATCGCGGCGGCCCGTTCGGCCTGACTGCCGCCGGTCGGCGCGGGCCGCAGGTCGTCCTCGACGGCGGCCAGGTCGGCGGCGAGCGCGGTGGCCAGTCGCCCGGGCAGGACCCCGGCGGCGGCGAGCGCCTCGGCCCGCTTGGTCAGCGGGGTGGTGGCCACGTCGTGGCCGCCGAAGACCAGGTCGGCGAAGCCGGGCAGGGCCGGCCCACGCAGGTCGGGCAGTTCGGTGACGCAGCCCGTGGGGCCGGTGAGGCCGGCCCGTAGGGCGAGCCCCCCGACGATGCCGGTGGTCGCGACGGAACCGCGCGCTCCCACCAGCCAGACACCCGTACGCATGGTGCTCCTTCCGTCGGGTGGAACGTCCTGTCGGTCGAGTCGTACGGGTGGGCACGGGTGGCCCCGCCCGCCCGGTCGTCCGGGGTGGTGCCGGGTACGGCGTCGACGTCGGCGGCGTCGACGCCGTACCCGGCTCCCGTACGGCGTGCGGACGGGGCCGGCAGGCAGGGCCGGTTCGGCGTCTCGGCCCTGTCTCCCCGCATCCGGCCGACGGCGGCGGCGCGCCCTCGACCGGACGAATGGTGGTGGCGACCCGGGTTCCACAGTGGTACCCAGAATCACCTTCATCTATCTATCATGGCGGCCCTCCGGTGCGACCGGGGAATCCCGGTCCGGCCGCACCGGACGGCCATCGGTTGCGTGTCCCGGGCCGGGTGGCCCTGGTGCACGCCCTCCGTCACCGACCCCGGCCCGGCCGCGGGGCGCAACCGCGGCCGGTCCCTCGCCGGTCGGCGGCGGAGGTGGCTGGTCAGACGGCGAGCGCGGCCAGGGCCGGCTCGACGTCGGTCCACTGCGAACCGAGTTCCGCCGAGCGGGTCACCGCGTCCAGCACCAACTGGACCTGCAACGCGTCGGCGAACGACGGGGTCGGGTCGACGCCGGTGGCGACCGCCTCGACGAAGTCGCGCATCTCGTGGGTGAAGGAGTGCTCGTAGCCGATGATGTGGCCCGGCGGCCACCACGCCGACATGTACGGGTGCTCCGCCTCGGTGACCAGGATCCGGGCGAATCCCTGCTCGGTCGCCGGCCGGGAGGCGTCGTAGAACTCCAGTTCGTTGAGGCGTTCCAGGTCGAACACCACCGAACCGAGCGAACCGTTGATCTCCACCCGGAGGGCGTTCTTGCGGCCGGTGGCGAACCGGGTCGCCTCGTACGTGGCGAGCGCGCCGTCGTCGAGCCTGGCCACGAAGATCGCGGCGTCGTCGACGGTGACCGTGCCGGTCGCCGTCGCGCTGCCGTCGACCTGCGCGGCCAGGCCGCTCGACTCACCCGGCAGGGGACGCTCCTTGACGAACGTCTCGGTCACCGCGCTGACCCCGGTGATCAGTTGCCCGGTCACGTACTGGGTCAGGTCGATGATGTGCGCCCCGATGTCGCCGAGCGCACCGGAGCCCGCCTTGTCCTTCTGCAACCTCCAGACCAGCGGGAACTGCGGATCGACGATCCAGTCCTGCAGGTACGTCGCGCGGACGTGGCGGATCGTCCCGAGCCGGCCTTCGGCGACCAGCTGTCGCATCAGGGCGACGGCGGGCACCCGGCGGTAGTTGAACCCGCACATCGACCGGACCCCGGCGGCCCCGGCGGTGGCTGCGGCGGCGGTCATCTCCCGCGCCTCGTCCACCGTGTTGGCCAGCGGTTTCTCGCAGATCACGTGCTTACCGGCGGCGAGCGCGGCGAGCGCGATCTCGGCGTGGCTGTCACCTGGTGTGCAGATGTCGACCACGTCGATGTCGTCCGAGGCGACCAGGGCACGCCAGTCTGTGGTGTGCGTGTCCCAGCCCAGCCGGTCGGCTGCCTCGGCGACCTTCGCGGCGTCCCGGCCGCAGATCTGTGCCATCCGCACCCGGGCGGGCAGGTCGTACACCCGGTTCACGGTGCGCCACGCCTGTGAGTGCGCGGCGCCCATGAACGAGTAGCCGATCATGCCGACCCGGAGTTCGCTGTGGTGAGTGGACAAGGTGGGTCTCCCCCCGTGTATCAGAACCCGAGCTTGAGGTAGTTGCTCGCGTTCTCCTTGGTGATCGTCTCCGAGGCGAGCACGATCTCCTTGGGCACCTGGAGTTCCACCAGGTCGGACATGCCCTTACCCTGGGCGATCAGGCGGGCCAGGGAGATGGCCGAGGAGGCCATCGACGGGCTGTAGGTCACGGTCGCCTTGAGCACCGTGTTGTCGGCCTGGATGTCCTCCATGGCCTTCTTCGAGCCGGCGCCGCCGACCATGAAGAACTCCTTGCGGTTGGCCTGGTTGACCGCGGCCAGGACACCGATGCCCTGGTCGTCGTCGTGGTTCCAGATCGCGTCGATCTTCGGCAGCGCCTGGAACAGGCCGGTCGCGGCCTGCTGGCCGGAGTCGGCGGTGAACTCCGCCGGCCGCCGGTTGGCCACCTTGAAGCCGGCCACGGCGAGGGTCTCGGCGAAGCCCTTCGAGCGCTGCTGGGTCAGCTCCAGCGAGTCGATGCCGGGGATCTCGCCGATGACCGGGGCGCTGACGCCCTTGGCCTTGAGCTGCGCCACGATGTAGTTCGCGGCGGCCACGCCCATGCCGTAGTTGTCGCCCATGATCTGCAGCCGGTAGGCCAGCGCGTCCGGGAAGGCCCGGTCCAGGTTGACCACCGGGATGCCGGCCTTCATCGCCTCCAGGCCGAAGGCGTTGAGCTCCTTGCCGTCGTGCGGCAGCACCACGATGACGTCCGGCTTCTGGGCGACCAGGGTGGACAGCGCGGCCCGCTGGGCAGCCGCGTCCGCGCCCGCCTCGACGGTCTTGAAGTCCACGTCCGAGTACGCCCCGGCCTGCGCCTTGGCGTTGTTGGTGATGGCGGCGATCCAGCCGTGGTCGGCGGCCGGGGCGGAGAAGCCGATGGTGACCTTCTTGCCGGGGGCGCTGTTGCCGCCCTCGGCGTTGTCGGCCGCCTTGGTCTGGGCCGCGGTCGGTGTGGCCTCGTTGCTGGTGCAGCCGGCGAGGAGCACGCCGGCGCCGACCGCCGCGCCGCCGAAGAGCAACCGGCGACGGGACAGGTCACGGGGGTGGGTCATGACGACCTCCTGAAATGACGGATGGTGGGGGTGAAAAGGGCGTACTGATCCCGGCCACCGTCGGTGGCCGTCGAGCGATGCGATGGTGCGAAGGGTGGGGCCGCGCCCGGTCGGGCGACGCGGTCCGTCAGGCGGTGGTGGTCCGGTTACGGCTGAAGAACTGGCTGACGCTGCGGAACTGCACCTGCTGGATCAGGACGGCGCCGACGATGATGCCGCCCTTGACCATGTTCTGCGCCTCGGTGGAGAGGCCGTTGATGGCGAAGAGGTTGGTGATGGTGGAGAAGATCAGCACCCCGAGCAGGGAACCGATGATGGTGCCCCGGCCGCCGCTGAGCAGCGTGCCGCCGATGATGGCCGCGGCGATCGCGTCCAGCTCGTAGAGGTTGGCCATGGCCGCCTGGGCGGAGTTGGCCTGCGCGGTCAGCATGATCGCGGCGATGCCGCAGCAGAGGCCGGAGAGCGCGTAGAGCAGCAGGGTGTGCCGCCGGACGTTGATGCCGGCGAGCCGGGCCGCCTCCGGGTTGCCACCCACGGCGACCGTACGCCGGCCGAAGGTGGTCCGGTTGAGCAGCACCCAACCGGCGGCCACCACGGCGGCCAGGATGTAGACGAGCAGCGGGATGCCGAGCAGTTCGGTGCTGGCGATGCCGTTGATGAAGCTGTTGTTCGACACCTGGGTCTGCTTGCCGGAGATCTGGGCGGCCAGGCCCCGGGCGGCGACCATCATGGCCAGCGTGGCGATGAACGCCACCAACCGCCCGTAGGAGATGAGGATCCCGTTGACCACGCCGACCGCCGTGCCGACCACGATCGCCGTGAAGATCATGCCGCCGGCGCCGTAGCTCTGGGTGGCGAGCGTGGTCGCCCACACCCCGGCGAGGGCGACGATCGCGCCGACCGACAGGTCGATGCCGCCGCCGATGATCACGAAGGTCATCCCGACGGTGACCACCCCGACCACCGAGGCGAGCTTGAGGATGGTCAGCGTGTTGCCCCACACCCAGTCCGGGTTGGAGTAGAGGTCCCAGCGGGTGGCCGCCCCGATCACGACGAGCACCACCAGCACGGCGATCAGGCCGAGGTTACGCTTCGCGCCCTCACCCCCGTCGCCCTGCCAGAAGGACAACCCGCCCGACCTGGGCTTCTCCTTGACCTCCGCCGTCACCGCCGGGTCGACAGGCGGGGACTGGGCCGGCAGGTCCGCCGGCCGGTCCGGCGTCGCGGTCCCGGTCGACTCACTCATGCTGTCACCTCGTTATGTGCACTGCGCTCGCTCATGCCGGCGCGCCTTCCATCAGAGACCCCGCCATGACGAGGTCGAGCACGGTGTTCTCGTCCAGTTCGCCGGCGGGCGCCTCGCGCACCATCCGGCCCTCGCGCATCACCAGCACCCGGTCGGCCAGACCGAGCACCTCGGGTACCTCGCTGGAGACCAGCAGCACGCCGACCCCCTGCGCGGCCAGGCCGCGGATCACCCGGTACAGCTCGGCACGGGCCCCCACGTCCACCCCCCGGGTCGGCTCGTCGAGCAGCAGCAGCCGGGTGTCGCCGAGCAGCCAGCGCCCGACCACCACCTTCTGCTGGTTGCCGCCGGACAGGGTGCGTACCGCCCGGCGCACGTCGTTGGGCCGGAGCTGGAGGTCGTCGGCGATCCGTTCCGCCTCGGCCCGCTCGCGCCCGGCGTTGGTGAAGCCGAGGCGGGCGTACCGGGTGAAGGTGGCCAGGGTGACGTTGCGGTGGATCGGCTCGCCGAGCAGCAGCGCCTGGCTCTTGCGCTCCTCCGGGGCCATCCCCATGCCGGCCCGCACGGCCGCGCCGACGCTGCCCGGACGCAGGGCCCGGCCGCCCATCCGGACGCTGCCGGACTCGGCGCGGCGGGCGCCGTAGATCGTCTCCAGCAGTTCCGAGCGGCCGGAGCCGACCAGCCCGGCGATGCCGACGATCTCGCCGGGACGGACGCTGAGCGAGACGTCGGCGAACTCGCCGGTCCGGCTCAGCCCCTCCACCCGCAGCAGCTCGTCGCCGGCGGCCGGCGCGGTCGGGCGGTCCGGGAAGACGTACTCGATGTTCCGACCGGTCATCCGGGCCACCAGGTCGCGGGTCGGGGTCTCCCGGGCCGGCAGGTTCGCCGCGGTGGTCCGGCCGTCCTTGAGCACGGTGACCCGGTCGCCGATCTCGCGGATCTCCTCCATCCGGTGCGAGATGTAGATGACCGCGATGCCCTGGGCGGTGAGTTCCCTGATGATCCGGAAGAGGTTGTCCACCTCGTCGTGGGCGAGCACCGCGCTCGGCTCGTCCATGATGATCAGTCGGGCCTCGTGGGAGAGCGCGCGGGCCATGCTGACCACCTGCTTGCCGGCGGCCGGCAGCGCCCGGACCATCCGGCCGGGCGGGATCTCGCCGTGGCCGAGCCGGCTCAGGATCTCCCGGGTACGCCGGGCCATCAGCCCGCGCCGGACGAACCCGGCGACCTTCGGCTCGTGGCCGAGGAAGGCGTTCTCGGCGACGGAGAGGTCCTCGACCAGGTCGAGCTCCTGGTAGATGGTGGCGATGCCGGCGCGCATGGCGGCCTGCGGGTTGGCGAAGTGAGCCGGTTCGCCGCGCCATTCCACCTGGCCGGAGTCCGGCCGGTGCACCCCGGCGAGCACCTTGATCAGGGTGGACTTGCCGGCGCCGTTCTGCCCGAGCAGGCAGTGCACCTCGCCGGCCCGCACCTCGAGCTGCACGCCGTCGAGGGCGCGTACCCCGGGGAAGGTCTTGACCACGTCGGTCAGCCGGAGCACCACCTCACCGGCGACGGTGTCGGCGGGTGCCTCGACCAGCGGGCTGTCCCCGGCGGCGGAGGTCGGTGCGTTGCTCATGATGCCTCCCCGAAGGCGACGTCGCTGGCGAGGACGGCCGCGCCGGCGACGCCGGCGCGCGGTCCCAGCTCGGACAGGACGACCGGCAGGTTGCCGGTGGCCAGCGGCAGCGACCGCCGGTAGACCACGCTGCGGATCTCGGCGAGCAGGATGTGCCCGAGGTGGGCCAGCCCGCCGCCGATGACGATCATCGACGGGTTGGTGAAGCTGACCAGGCCGGCCAGCACCTGCCCGACCCGGCGGCCCCCGTCGCGGATGAGCTGGATGCAGACCACGTCGCCCTCGATCGCCGCCTCGGCGACGTCGCGGGCCGAGACCGCGCCCCGCTCGGCGAGCCGCTCGGCCAGCGCCGGCGACGCGCCGGTACGGGCGGCCACGCCGGCCTCCCGGGCCAGGGCCGCCCCGCTGAACACGGCCTCCAGGCAGCCGGCGTTGCCGCAGGAGCAGGTGGGACCACCGGCGTCGACCTGGATGTGCCCGATGTCCCCGGCGCAGCCGTCGGTGCCCCGGTAGACCTCGCCGCTGAGGTAGATCCCACACCCTATTCCGGTGCCGATCTTGATGAAGAGGAAGTCGTCGACCGAGTGCGCCACCCCCCCGTGCCGCTCGCCGATCGCCATGATGTTCACGTCGTTGTCGACCACCGCCGGGCAGCCGTGCTCCCGGCTGAGCAGTTCGCGCACCGGGTAGCGGTCCCAGCCGGGCATGATCGGCGGTGACACCGGCAGCCCGTCGCGGAAGCTCACCGGCCCGGGTACGCCGACGCCGACGCCGTTGAGCCGCTCGTACGCCCCGTCCACCCGGGCCTTGTGCAGCAGGTCGTTGACCCGGTGCAGGATGGCCTTCGGGCCGGAGCGGATGTCGGCGACCTCGGCGTACGCGGCGACCGGCTCCAGCCGGCCGTTGACCACCTCGACGTCGATCGAGCTGGCGCCCATGTCGACGGCGGCGAACCGGAGGTCGGGGTTCAACTCGACCAGGGTGGAGCGGCGTCCGCCACGGGAGGCGGCCAGTCCGGCCTCGGCCACCAGGCCCAGCCCGACCAGACGCTCCAACTCGGCGAGGAGCCGGGGCCGGGGCATCTGCAACCGGTCACCCAGCTCGGCCCGGGACGCGGGCCCCTCGTCACGGAGCAGCCGCAGGAGCTGCACGTGCAGGGGATCTGCCGTCCGCACGGGTCTCACCTCCGCCTCAGGGTTCACATTCACGTCACGCCGTTGTGTTGTGGTCGACACAGTAAGAGACTTCCGAGGCACCTGTCCATACCTTCAGTCGTTCCGATGGCAACTTTTGTCCGAACGAACAAAAGCTACCAGTCGATCAAGAAAAGGTTGACAGACCGAGAAACATCCGCAACGACCTGCTACCACCACGGTGGCGACCCTCGCATACCAGGCCCGTGACGTGCGGCGGAACCTTTACCAGAGCAGGGCGTGCCGTGACAAGCCGCCGCCCCGCCGCGTCAGACGCGGCGGGGCGGGGCTGGGCGGGATGGAGACGGGCGGGCGGCAGGTCGGCCGGCCGTCAGCGGCCGGGGGCGGCGTTGCGCTTCTTGCGCAGCTTGCGGTCGTCGCGCAGCTCGACGTACGGCTCCTCGTCGGGGTCGTGGCCGGCGGAGATGGCCCGGCCCCGCTCCAGCTCGGCGTCGAACTCGGCACCGAGGAGGATGGCGATGTTGCTCAGCCAGAGCCAGACCAGGAAGATGATCACGCCGGCCAGCGCGCCGTAGGTCTTGTTGTAGGACCCGAAGTTGCTCACGTACGCGGCGAAGAGGCCGGAGACGAGCAGCCAGAGCAGCACCGCCAGCACCCCACCCGGGCTGACCCAGCGGAAACCGCCGTGCCGGGCGTTGGGCGAGGCCCAGTAGAGGATGGCGAACATCAGGCTGACCAGCACCAGCAGCACCGGCCACTTGGCGATGTTCCACACCGTCACCGCCGTGGAGCCGAGCCCGATGGCGCTGCCGACCTGCTCGGCGAGCCCGCCGGTGAAGACCACGATCACCGCGGCGGCGAGCAGCAGCACCCCGACCAGGGCGGTCACCCCGAGCCGGATCGGCAGCGTCTTCCAGACCGGCCGCCCCTCGGGCACGTCGTAGATGCTGTTCGAGGCGCGCATGAACGCACCCACGTAGCCGGAGGCCGACCAGAAGGCGGCGACCAGACCGACGACCGCGGCGATGCTCGCCAGCCCGCCGGACTCGCCGGCCTGGTCGATCGCGGTCTGGATGATGGTGCGGATGCTCTCCTCCGGCACCACCTGGCCGACAGTGTCCCGGACCCCGCTGGTGGCCCGCTCGCCGAGCAGGCCGAGGATCGAGATCAGCACCAGCATCCCGGGGAAGATCGACAGCACGCCGTAGTAGGTGAGCGCGGCGGCCCAGTCGGTCAGGCTGTCCTCCTGGAACTCCCGTCCGGTGCGCTTGAGCGCCGCCTTCCAGTCCGCGCGGGGCAGGTCGGTGGGACCGTCCGAGGCCATCGCCCCTCCTCCTGATCTGCGGATGTCGCCCTCCGACATGCCCCGTCGGAGCCGCCGGCTAACCCCTCACCGGCAGCGCAGACCCCATCCACTACGACCGGCGGGACGACCCTCCGGGTACGCCGAAGCCACAAGCGCCACCCACAGCACCACCAGCCGGACCCAACTGCGGAGGGAGATGCCCGCGTCACCGGCTGACCCGACTCGCCAGGGGCTATGTGGTCGCGGCCGGATACGGCTCGTACTGGACGGTTCTTCCGCTACGGGAAAAGACTGAAAAGCCCTGCAAAGTATGCGCGGTCATCACTCGATCCGGCAGTCCCAGGCGGGCCACCGCCCGCACCGGCACCACGCCTTTCAGGTAGACCACCTCCGACACCTTGCCGGCAATAATCGCATCTACCACTTCTCGACAGGCAAGGAACAACTCCTCGGGCGACTCGTCAACGAAATCGAGGATGGACATCTCGCCGAACTCGATCGTCAGCTCATCCGCGTCCTGCGGAAAGACGGTGAAGCCACAAGCCTTCGCATTACCCGGCGCGACCTCGACCGCCCTCCTGACACCACTCCCCACGACCCGCACCTGGGTCTCATCATTGACCTGAGCCCGGACATGGTCCGCCAACTCGTCCAGAAATTTCAGCAAACGCATGCCATTCAGCCTCAGCACGGGTCGCGGTGAAAGTAGCGGGCTACACGGCCACCACTTCCTGGCAGCACCGCCTCCTGGCGGGCCGGCGCGGAGGCTACGAGCGCCCGACGACCCCGACGACGAACGCGCACCAGGCCGACGGGCCGAAAGCCAGCACCGGCCCGCCCGGGTCCTTGGAATCACGCACCACCACCACGCCGGGTAGGTTGTCCGCCACCTCGACGCACGCCCCACCCTGGCCGTTGCTGCGGCTGCTCTTGCGCCACCGGGCACCACTCAGATCCATGTCTCCGCCACTTCCGCTATCAACTCAAGAGACTGCTGCTGCGATAGTGCCTCGCCCCGGATCGACTCCCAAACCTCGACCATCTGCCGCAGAAAGTCGGAACGGTCGATCACCTGTCCGTGGAGCTGACCCTCCTGGTAGACGACGTCCTCCCCCTGGGGTGAGGTGGCGATCACGAAGGGGCCATTGATCCCAGGGTACGCGCCGGCAGATAGCGGCACGACCTGGATTCGGACCCGGGGCAGCGTCGAGCCGAGCTTCACCAGGTGGCGCAACTGTTCGTGCATCACCTCCGAGCCGCCGATCCGGCGACGCAGCACGTACTCGTCAATGACGGCGGTGAGCAGCGGCGGCCGGTCGCGGGGGAGCACCGCCTGACGATCCAGCCGCGCCGCCACCTGCTGCTCGATCTCGTCAGACGCGAACAACCCGCCGCCGGACAACAATGCGTGAGCGTATGCCTCGGTCTGCAGAAGCCCCGGCACACAGATCGGCTCGAACCAGCGCAGCGCGGTTGCCTCGTACTCGATGCCGGTCCAATCACGCGCCCAGGGCACCACGGTTTCGCGACTGATTCGGCGTTGGATGCGCTCGAACCGGCCGTCGGTGGCGAGCACCGCGTCGCAGCGGCGCGCGAAGTCCAGGCTCGGTCGACGCTCGCAGGTCTCCACCTTGGCCACCAGCGCGCCCGAGTAGCTCAGCGCCTCGGCCAGCGTCGCCTGGGACATCCCGGTGGCGGCCCGAGCCAGCCGCAACTCCTCCGCGAAGTAGTCCAGCATGGACGAGCTTTCCACGGACAGCCTCCATACATCGTCGTACCAGTCGGAATCGGCCGAACCACGCCCCGGCCGTCGGCGGGTCAGACCTCCCACCGTAGCCGGAACATCAACAGACTGTCACACAGCGGAACCGCTCCCGGGATCGGACGGTGGGCGGAACCAGGCCGGGAGCGTCCGCTGACGACGATGTCGGCGGGCGCTCCCCTCCACCGTTGACGGAGGCTCGACCATGCGACCCGTTCCCCGGCGACACCCGCATGTCATCGCGGTACCGCCGGCCGCACAGCGGCGATCCATGTCCCGGCGGCATTCGCAGGCTCTCGCGGTACCCCACACCGCGCAGCGGCGGAAGGGATAGACACCAATGCCCCGCTACCGCCCGCATGTGGCTGCCCGCCCCTCCTGGCGTTGCCGGGTGTGCGGGGCAGCCTGGCCGTGCTCGCCGGCCCGACTGGCGCTGCTCGGGGAGTACCGCGAGGATCGCACCGCCCTGTTGTTCTACCTGGGCACCCTGTTGGGCGAGGCGATGAGCGACCTCGCCACCCTGCACGACGGCGTCACGCCACCCGACCTGACCGCACGCATCGTCACCTGGGCGCGAGCCCGATGACCTGACCGGTTCGAGGCCGAGCGACTGAGATCTTGGAGGATTTCGGCCCCTCTGGGGGCCGTTTGCCACCAAGATCTACCCGGGTCCGGGTTCGCAGCCCCGTGATCAACTCAGTGGGGTCGGTGGAGCGGTGTCGGCTTCGCTTTGATACCCGCCCTGTCGTCGCAGGTGCGAACGCGTCCAGCGACCGCGCGGGGCGACACCCGTTCCGGGTCAGAGGTCGGCGGGGGCGGTGGCGGCGCGGGCGGCGGCGACGAGTTGGTCGGTCTCGGCGCGTACCCCGTCGGCGTCGACCGGGGTGCCGGGGTCGTAGCGGACCGTCCAGGTCAGACCGTCCGCCCCGGCCACCCGCCGGGCCGCGATCCGGCCTGAGCCGCCGGGCACCGCGTGCTGCTGGGTGTACGCCACCGAGCGGGTCACCCGCGCGCGCACCTGATGCGGCAGGTCCCCCGGATCGAGCAGCAGGTACGTCTCGACGGGACGGTCGGCGACCACCTGGTAGCCGTCCCGCTCGGCGACCGTCTCCGCCACCGTGACGGTCAGCTCCCGCCCGGACCAGACGGCCTTGAGGATGTCGTGCCAGCCCAGCCGCTCTCCCCGGCCGGGCAGCCAGAGCCCGAGGTTGGTGGCCACCAGCACCCCGCCACCGGCACCCGCCGGCGCTGAGGTGCTCCCCCCGCCGTCGACGCCTGCCGAAGCACCGTCGCCCACGCCTGCCGAAGCACCGTCGTCGACAGCGTCCGGGGCGTCCTCGCTGCTGCTGGCAGCTGCCGCCGCGCCGGCACGGGTGGCCGTACCCTCGTCGTCGCCCCCTGCCGACGCGCGGGCAGGAGCGCCGGTCGGTGTGCCGGCGCTGCCGGCGGCGGTCGGTGTGCCGGCGGCGGTCGGTGTGCCGGCGGCGGCCCAGGCCAGCACCCGTTCACCGGCGGCCAGCGCGGGGCGGGCGGCGGGCGGCAGCTTGGGTTTGCGGCCGAACAGTCCCATCAGAGTCCTCCTGCGGCCTGCTCGCGCAGGGCCCGCGCGTGCTGTTCCAGCGAGAGCAGTTCCCCGAACAGGGCGAAGTACTCGTCTTTCTGGTTGACCGGGTTGATCCGCTGGATCTTGGACTTGAGGTCCCGGATCCGGGCGGTCACCGAGCCCCACTGCAACTGGGCGAGGGTACTGGAGACGTACCTCGGGTCGGGTTCGCCGTCGAGCCGCAAGGGCTCCACGGCCAGCTCACCGACGAGCGCCTGGGCGGCCAGGTCCTCGCAGGCGTCGCGGACCGCCTCGATCCACACCGCGCCGCCGGCCGCCGTCGCCACCCCGCCGGCCGCCGCTATCGCCGTACGGACGGCGACGTGCACCGGGTGCCGGTATTCCACAGCCTCGACCGCGTCGAACATCGGCCCGGCGAGGACCGGCTCCTGCAGGGCGAGCTTCAACGCCTCCCGCTCGACCATCGACTCCGGACTGTCCACTGCGGGCGTGGCCGGGCGGGTCCGGCCCCGGGGCGGGGCGGCGGCCTCCCGCTCACCGGGAGCGTGGGCGGCGGCCAGCACCGCCCGCTGCACCGGCTCTATCTCCATGCCGAGGTCACCGGCGAGCTTGCGGACGTACTCGGGGCGTTTCTCCAGGTCTTTGATCTTGGCGACCAGCGGGGCGGCCCGGCGCATCGCCTCCACCCGGCCGTCCACCGTGTCCAGGTCGTAGCGGTTGATCACGTGCCGGAGGGCGAAGTCGACAAGCGGCTCGCGGCGGGCCACCAGGTCGCGGATCGCCAGGTCACCCTTTGCCAGCCGCAGGTCGCACGGGTCCATGTTGTCCGGGCTGACCGCGATGAAGGTACGCCCGACGAAGCGCTGGTCGTCCTCGAAGGCGCGCAGCGCGGCCTTCTGACCGGCGGCGTCCCCGTCGAAGGTGAAGATGACCTCGCCGGCCACCGCGTCGGTGTCGAGCAGCAGCCGGCGCAGCACGGAGATGTGGTCGGCGCCGAAGGCGGTGCCGCAGGTCGCCACGGCGGTGGGGACCCCGGCCAGGTGGCACGCCATCACGTCGGTGTAGCCCTCGACGACCACCACCCGGCCCTGCTTGGCGATCTCCCGCTTGGCCTGGTCGATGCCGTAGAGGACGTGCGACTTCTTGTAGATCGGCGTCTCGGGGGTGTTCAGGTATTTCGGGCCGTCGTCGTCGTCGAAGAGCTTCCGCGCCCCGAAGCCGATCACGTCACCGGCGATGTCCCGGATCGGCCACATCAGCCGGCGGCGGAACCGGTCGATCAGGGTGCCCGAACGGGACGGCCGGGACAACCCACCGGTGACCAGCTCGTCATGGCTGAACCCCTGCTGGCGCAGGTGCTTGGTGAGCAGGTCCCAGGCGTCCGGGGCGAAGCCGCAGCCGTACCGCTGCGCGGCGGCGCGGTCGAAGCCGCGCCGGGCCAGGAACTCCCGGGCCGGACGGGCGCCGGCCGTGGTGAGCTGCGACTGGTAGAACTCCACGGCGGCGGCGTGCGCGGCCACCAGCCGCTGCTTCTGCCCCTGCTGCGGGCGGGCCCGGGGGGCGACCTGGTCACCCTCGACGTAGCGGAGCTGGATGCCCACCCGGTCGGCGAGCCGCTCGACGGACTCGACGAAGGTGAGATGCTCGGCGTCCATCAGGAACTTGATCGCGTCGCCGCCGACCCCGCAGCCGAAGCAGTAGAAGACGTTGCGGGCCGGCGAGACGTTGAACGACGGGCTCTTCTCGTCGTGGAACGGGCAGAGGCCCTTGAGGTTGCCGCCGCCTGCCGACTTGAGGGTCACCGTGTCCGAGATGACCTCGGCGATGGAGGTGCGCTCGCGGACCAACGCGATGTCCTCGTCCCGGATCCGGCCAGCCACCGACGCCACCCCCTCGGGCTACATCCTGCCCTGCCGCACCGACGATCCGCCGCCGGGGGGACGCCGGGTGACCCACACCGCCGGCGGCCAGGTCAGCCGACGGCGGCGGCCTCCTCGGCCTCGACCTGACGGTTCCAGTCCGGCTTGGTGGAGCGCCAACCCTCGTCGTCCAGGCCCTGCCGCCAGTAGCCGGAGATGGACAGCGCCTCCCGGGGCACCGACCGCTCGACCCGCAGCAGCCGACGCAGTTCCTTGACGAAGGTGGCCTCGCCGTGCACGAACGCATGCACCCGACCGGGCGGGAACTCCAGCGCACGCACCGCCTCGACCAGCGCCTCCCCGACCGGCCTGTCGCCCCGGTGCAGCCAGGTCAGCGCCACCGCGCCGGGGCTGCGCAACGGCTGTTCCTCGGCCCGGTCGGCGATCTCGACCAGGACGACCGCCGGGGCACCCTCGGGCAGCCGCTCCAGCGCGGCGGCGATCGCCGGCAGGGCGCTCTCGTCGCCCACCAGCAGGTGCCAGTCCGCCGTCGGATCCGGCGCGTACGCCCCACCCGGGCCGGTGAACAGCACCTCGTCGCCGGGCCGCAGCCCGGCCGCCCACGGACCGGCCAACCCCTCGTCCCCGTGGTGCACCACGTCGACGGTCAACTCTCCGGCCGAGGCGTCCCAGGCCCGCACGGTGTACGCCCGCAGCCTCGGCCACTGCTCGCGTGGCAGCTCACGACGGATCGCCGCGTAGTCCATCGGGCGCGGATAGTCGACCCCGGCGACCGGAAATACGATCTTGATGTAGTGGTCGGTGAACTCACCCACCGGCAGCCCCGCCAACTCCTCCCCACCGAGAACGAGCCGCACCAGATGCGGCGTGGGCCGCCCCACCCGCACCACCCGCGCCGAAGTAACCGCCCTAACCCGTTCCGCCATGCACTAAGGCTACCCTAACTCCCCACCCCACCCCACC
>NZ_JBTMMT010000022.1:0-89249 GCF_055517075.1 Micromonospora sp. DSM 43699 | reverse complement strand
CCTTTTCCTCTTGATCACCGGGCGTCGTCGGGGTGGGGAGCGCGTGGCGGGGTGGTGGGGGGAGGGGGTGGGACTAGGGTGGTCGGGTGGATCAAGAGGATCGGATCGCGCTCTTTCTCGACTACGAGAACCTGGCGCTGGGGGCGCGGGATCACCATGGCGGCCGGGCGTTCGACTTTCGGCCGATCGCCGACGCCCTGGCCGAGCGGGGTCGGGTGGTGGTGCGGCGGGCGTACGCCGACTGGTCGTACTTCGACGAGGACCGCCGGATGCTCACCCGCTCGCACGTCGAGTTGATCGAGATACCGCAGCGGATGGGGGCGTCCCGCAAGAACGCCGCCGACATCAAGATGGCGGTCGACGCGGTGGAGCTGGCCTTCGAGCGCGGCTACATCTCCACCTTCGTCATCTGCACCGGGGACAGCGACTTCACCCCGTTGGTGCACAAGCTCCGCGAACTCAACAAGCGGGTCATCGGGGTCGGGGTGGAGAAGTCCACCTCGGCGCTGCTCCCGCCCGCCTGCGACGAGTTCCTCTACTACGACCGGCTGGAGGGCGTCGACGTCCTGCCGGTCCGCGCCCGGCGTGGTCGTCCGGCCCGACCCGCGGAACCGCAGCAGGCGGACCATGCGGAGCAGGAACCGGTGGAGCCGGAGCGCCCGCCGGCCGCGGAGGAACCGGCCCGCGACGCCGACGCGCTCGCGGTGCTTGTCGCACAGACCGTCGCCGGCCTCCAGGGCAGCTCCGACGGCGAGGTGACCGCCTCCCGGCTCAAGCGCACCCTGCTGCGCAAGGATCCCACCTTCAGCGAGTCCGACTACGGTTTCCGTACCTTCGGCGAGCTGCTGCGCCACCTCGCCGGGCACAACGTCGTCGAGTTGGCAGAGGGGCCGGCCAAGGGCGATCCGGAGGTGTCGCTGCCCGAGCACGGCGACCAGGAGGTGGCCTTCGCACTGCTACGGACGGTGGTCGCGGAGCTGGCCGCGTCCGGCGGCCCG
The DNA here is from genome assembly GCF_055517075.1 of Micromonospora sp. DSM 43699. Classification (NCBI taxonomy): domain Bacteria; kingdom Bacillati; phylum Actinomycetota; class Actinomycetes; order Micromonosporales; family Micromonosporaceae; genus Micromonospora; species Micromonospora sp. DSM 43699. Next base: position 88,251 of record NZ_JBTMMT010000022.1, on the reverse strand, counting down.
GTGGCGCTCTCCGGCCTCAAGAACCAGCTCCGCCGGGCCCGCCCCGAGTTCAGCGAGAAGAAGCTCGGCTACCGCAGTTTCCTCCAGTTCTGCAAGGCCGCCGCCACCGCCGACGAGGTCGCCTTGGCGTGGAGCGCGGAGGCCGACGACTACCTGCTCACCCCCCGGCAGGGGTGACTGCGAGGGTCCGGTGGGGGACCTCCACGAAGTCGTGACTCACGTTCCGGGGCCAATTTGCTATACGGTCGGCAAATGATGGTCGAGGAGCACTGGTGGAACGGTGACCCGAGCCCGCGCGGGCGGCGGGACGTGTACATCCGTACCGACGGGGAGGCCTGGGAGGTCCAGGCGCAGATCGGCGGGGCGTCGGGTCGCTCCCGCGTGCAGCAGTGCCCGAGCCGGGCGGCGGCGCTCATCCTCGCCGACGCCTGGCGTGGCAGCAACCCCTCCTGGCGCGGTCTGCACCGCTGACCGGCCGGCCGGCGGGCGGTCCGCACCGCGTCCCGCCCGCACCCGGCCCCCGGTCAGCCGCCCCCCGCCTCCAGTCACCCGGCCAACCGGCCGGTCCGGGCTGAGCGCCCCCTTCGGGGAGGCCCGCCCCCTTGCGACCGTCTCGCGCAACCCCCCTGATCACCGAAAGTGACTTCCTGGTCACGGTAGCCGATCGGCGTGGTCGAGGGTGACCGGTTAACTGTCAACATTCTTGACAGAATTCCGGGAAATCGACATCCTTCGTGGAGAGCGCTCTCCTTGACGTGCCCACCCGTCCCCGCTGTCGCCCGAAGGAGCCTCACGTGTTCGGAACCCGACCCACCCCACGGTCCCGATCCCTCGCCCATGCGGCGGTCGCACTCGTCACCGTCGCCGCCGCGCTGGTCCTGCCGGCCCAGGCCGAGCCCGCCTCGGCCGCCATCGGCGGCATCACCTGGCAGGACGAGTTCAACGCCTCCGCCGGCACCCCCGTCGACCAGAACAGATGGCGCTTCGACATCGGTGGCGGCGGTTGGGGCAACAACGAGCGGCAGTACTACACCAACAGCACCAGCAACGCCGTCCACGACGGGCAGGGCAACCTGGTCATCACCGCCCGCAAGGAGAACCCGGCCAACTACCAGTGCCACTACGGCCGGTGCGAGTACACCTCGGCCCGGCTGCTCACCGCCGCCACCTTCAACCAGGCGTACGGCCGGTTCGAGGCCCGCATCAAGATCCCGCGCGGTCAGGGCATCTGGCCGGCGTTCTGGATGCTCGGCAACGACATGGGCAGCGCCGGCTGGCCCGCCGCCGGTGAGATCGACATCATGGAGAACATCGGCCGGGAGCCGAACACGGTCTACGGCACCGTGCACGGCCCCGGTTACTCCGGCGGAGGCGGCATCACCGGCAGCCGTACCATCGGCCAGCCCCTGGCCGACACCTTCCACACCTACCGGGTGGACTGGGAGCCGAACCTGATCGTCTGGTACCTCGACGGTGTCGAGTACCACCGTGTCGACCCGTCCCGGCTCGGCGGCAACCGCTGGGTCTACGACCACCCGTTCTTCATGATCCTCAATGTGGCGGTGGGCGGGAACTGGCCCGGCTACCCCGACGGCTCCACCCAGTTCCCCCAACAGATGCTCGTGGACTACGTCCGGGTCTCCGGCTACGTGCCCGGTGGGGGCAACCCGCCGTCCGGCACCACCCGGATCCGGGGCGCGCAGAGCGGCCGGTGCATCGACATCCCGAGCTCCAACCCGGTGGACGGGGCCAAGCTCCAGATCTGGGACTGCAACACCAGCGCCGCCCAGGCCTGGACCTTCGCCGGTGACGGCACCGTCCGCGCGATGGGCAAGTGCATGGACCCGGCCTGGGCCGGCACCGCGAACGGCACCGAGGTCAACCTGGTCACCTGCAACGGCAACCCGGCCCAGCGGTTCACCCTGAACGGCGCCGGGGACCTGGTCAACCTCAGCGCCAACCGGTGCGTCGACGTGCGCGACCAGAACCCCAACAACGGCGGCAAACTGCACCTGTGGGACTGCCTCGGGGTGAGCAGCCAGAAGTGGTCCCGGGCCTGACCGACCCGGGTTCCGCCGGGCCGGCCACCGCCGGCCCGGCGGTCGACCACCGCGGCGGTCCCCCGCGGTAGGAGCCCCGGGGGTACCCGCGGCATCCGCGCGTACCCCCGGGGTGGTGGTCAGGCCGGGCGGACCGCGACGATCGTGTACGGCGTGGTCGGCGTCGGCGTCGTGGTGAAGCGGGCATTCGGCAGGTAGAGCCGCCCGAACGCGCTGGCGACGGTGGTCGGCACGTCGAAGTCCGGATCGGTGAGCGTCCCGGTGACGGTGCCGGCGGTGCCCGCCTGGTTCAGCGTGACCACGGTGACCTGCTGCAGCCGGTTCTGCACCACGTAGAGGGTGCGGCCGTCGCGCAGCAGCCCGTCACCCGCGACGAACGAGTGCCCGGGTACGTCCACCACGGTGGTCACCCCGGTGCCCGGGTCCACCCGGAACAGGCTCCCGGTGCTGGACTGCACCACGATCAACGCCCGGCCGTCCGGGGTGTCCGCGATGCCGTTGACGTTTATCGCATCGGCGACCTGCTGGTAGGCCCCGGTCAGCGGCACCGCCGTGACGGCGTCGGCGGCGGGCGGCGCCCCGTGCCGGCCGAACGGCACCCGGTAGAGGACCGGCTGGTACGAGTCGGTGAACCAGGCGGCGTCGGCGGTGAGCACGACGTCGTTGACGAAGCTGGGTGCGCCGGCGAGCTGGTAGCTCGCCAGGACCCGCCCCGTCCGGGTGTCGACCACCCGGGCGTCCCCGGCGGTGCCACCGGCGACGAAGAGCCGGCCCTGCCGGTCGACCTTCAGGCCGAGCGACGGGGTGCCGGTCGGCGGGCTGAGCTGGCTGCCGCGACCGGTCACCAGGTCGACCCGCTGGATCGCGCCGGTGGCGCGGGAGCCGAGATAGGCGTACCGACCGGCGGTGGCGATGCCCTCGGGCTGGAAGCCGTCGGGCAGGGCGATGACGTCGGGGAGGCGCTGCGCCGGGTGGGCCTGCGCCGGCGACACCGCGACCGTGGTCAGCAGCGTGCCGGTCAGGGCGAGGGCGAGGGTGGTCCGGAGGCGTCTGTTCACTGTGCTCCTTCGGGCCGGCAGGCCCGCACCGGCGGTGATCCGCGCCGTGCCGGGGCTGCCGAGGGTCGGTGGGGCCAGGACGCTTCCGACTCTAGTCCGCCCGCCGGTCGGTGCCCGGCGAGCAACCCCAGCCCACCGCCGCCGCACCACTGTCGACAGTCGAGGTCGGACCACCAGGGCCTAGGGGGCGCTCTGGGGGCGGTAAGGGGTCTAGGGGTGCGTCGGGCCGCCGTAGGGTCATCGCGGAACAACCAACAATGCCTGAAGAAGCTCTCTGTTTCGACAATTGCCGCCGCGCTGACCCGTGAGTCGATATTGGCCCGGGTCTGTCCGGCTGGGGCTAGTGGCGGGAGACGTAGATGGAGAACGAGGAGAAGCTTCTCGGGTATCTGAAGCGGGCCACCACCGATCTGCGCGAGGCCCGCCGGCAGCTGCGTCAGGCCGAGCGCCGGGAGTACGACCCGATCGCGATCGTGGGAATGAGCTGCCGTTTCCCCGGCGGCGTGGACAGCCCGGCGGCGCTGTGGCAGCTCCTGCTCGACGGCACGGACGCGGTCTCCGACTTTCCCGACGACCGGGGCTGGAACGTCGAGGAAATCTACGACCCCGACGATTCCAAGGCCGGCAAGACGTACGCGAAAACCGGCGGGTTCCTGGCCGACGCCGCGCAATTCGATCCCGCATTCTTCGGCATTTCCCCGCGCGAGGCGATCGCCATGGACCCGCAGCAGCGGCTGGTGCTGGAGGCGTCCTGGGAGGCATTCGAATCGGCCGGCATCGACCCGGTCTCGGCGCGCGGCAGTCGTACCGGGGTGTTCGCCGGGATGATGTACCACGAATACTCGAGCCGGCTGCCGGTGGTGCCCGCCGAGTTGGAGGGCTTCATCGGCAACGGCAACACCGGCAGCATCCTCTCCGGCCGGGTCGCCTATGTGCTGGGCCTCGAAGGCCCGGCGATCACAGTGGACACCGCCTGCTCGTCCTCGCTTGTCGCGCTGCACCTGGCGATCCAGTCGCTGCGCCGCGAGGAGTGCACGCTGGCGTTGGCCGGTGGGGTGACCGTGATGGCCACCCCGGAGACGTTCGTCGACTTCAGCCGGCAGCGGGGTCTGGCCGCCGACGGCCGGTGCAAGCCGTTCGCCGCCGCCGCCGACGGCACCGGCTGGGCCGAGGGTGTCGGGATGCTGCTCGTCGAACGCCTCAGCGACGCCCAACGCCACGGGCACCGGGTGCTGGCAGTGGTCCGGGGCACCGCGGTCAACCAGGACGGCGCCAGCAGCGGCCTCACCGCCCCCAACGGCCCGTCGCAGCGCCGGGTCATCGCCGACGCCCTGGCGAACGCCCGGCTCACCGCCGACCAGGTGGACGCCGTCGAGGCGCACGGGACCGGCACCAGGCTCGGTGACCCGATCGAGGCACAGGCGATCCTCGCCACCTACGGCCGGGACCGGGAGCAGCCGCTCTTGCTGGGCTCGGTGAAGTCCAACCTGGGGCACACCCAGGCCGCCGCCGGGGTCGCCGGGGTGATCAAGATGGTGCTGGCGATGCGGTACGGCGTACTGCCCCGCACCCTGCACGTCGACCGGCCCACCCCGCACGTCGACTGGACGGCCGGCGACGTCCGGCTGCTCACCGAGGCCGTCGAGTGGCCGGCGACGGGGCGACCCCGACGGGCGGCCGTGTCGTCCTTCGGGCTCAGCGGCACCAACTCCCACGTGGTGCTGGAGCAGGCCCCACCGGTCGAGGACGCCGAGCCGGTCGAGGTCTCGGCACCACCGGTGCTGCTCTGGCCGCTGTCGGGCCGGTCGGCGGCGGCGCTGGCCGGGCAGGCGGACCGGCTGCGGGAGTTCCTGACCGACGAACGACCGGCGGACGTCGGGTTCTCTCTCGGCACCGGCCGGTCGGCAATGGAGTTCCGTGGCCTGGCCGTCGGCGCGGAGACGGCCGACCTGGTGCCGGGGCTGGACGCCCTGGCCGCCGGCAGTGGTGTGGCGGGTCGGGTGACCACCGGTCGGACGGCGGTGTTGTTCACCGGTCAGGGTGCGCAGCGGGTGGGGATGGGTCGTGAGCTGGCGGGTGCGTTCCCGGTGTTCGCGTCGGCGTTGGATGAGGTGTGTGGGGCGTTCGGGCCTTTGTTGGGTGGTGATTTGCGGGAGGTGATGTTCGCCGATCCGGATGGTGTGTTGGATCGGACGGGGTGGACGCAGCCGGCGTTGTTCGCGGTCGAGGTGGCGTTGTTCCGGCTCGCCGAGTCGTGGGGTTTGAGGCCGGATTTCGTGGCGGGTCATTCGATTGGTGAGTTGGCTGCGGCGTATGTGGCGGGGGTGTGGTCCCTGGCGGATGCGTGTCGGGTGGTGGCGGCGCGGGGCAGGTTGATGCAGGCGTTGCCGGCTGGTGGGGCGATGTTGGCGATCGCGGCACCGTTGGCGGAGTTGGATCTCGGTGGCGTGGACGTGGCGGCGGTGAACGGTCCCCGGGCGGTGGTGGTGTCGGGCACGGAGGAGCAGATTGCCGTGTTGGAGGCGTCGCTTGAGGTGAAGACGCGTCGGTTGCGGGTGTCGCATGCGTTCCATTCGCATCTGATGGATCCGATGCTGGCTGAGTATGGGCGGGTGTTGGAGGGGGTGACCGCGAACCCGGCGACGGTCCCGTTGGTGTCGACCGTGACCGGTGAGCTGGTCGGGGACGACGAGTTGGGTTCGGCTGCCTATTGGCGGGGTCAGGTGCGGGGGACGGTGCGGTTCGCGGATGCGGTCGCCGCGTTGGCTGCTCGTGGGGTGACCCGGTTCGTGGAGATCGGGCCGGACAGTGTGCTCACCGCCATGGTGGGCGAGTGTGTCGAGGATGCGGTGGCGGTTCCGTTGCAGCGGCGTCCGAGGGGCCGGGGGGAGGCCGGCGGTACCGCTGGGGTGCAGGGGCAGGACGAGGGACAGGTGGAGGCGTATGCCACCGGGATGGCCCAGGCGTGGGTCAGTGGGATCGACCTGGACTGGGCGGCGGTCAACCCGGGAGGTCGGCAGATCGACCTGCCCACCTACGCCTTCCAACACCAACGGTACTGGCTCGACGTTCCCCCCGGCAGTGGTGACACCGCCGGGCTCGGTCAACTGCCCGCCGACCATCCGATGCTCGGTGCGGTCGTCGACCTGCCCGGCACCAACGGGGTGGTGCTCACCGGCCGACTCTCCCGCACCGCCCAACCATGGCTCGCCGACCACGCGGTGTTCGACACCGTCCTCGTCCCCGGCACCGGGCTGGTCGAACTCGCCCTGCGCGCCGGTGACCAGGTGGGCTGCCCGGTCCTCGACGAGTTGACCATCGGTGCGCCGCTTGTGCTCCCCGCCGACGGCGGCCTGGCCCTGCGGGTCACGGTCGACGCCACCGACGACAGCGGGGCCCGTACCCTCGGCATCTGGAGCCGGCCCGACGACGCGGCCGACGACACCGACTGGACCCGGCACGCCGAAGGGGTCCTGGTCCGGCAGGCCGGGGCCGACCCGGCCGCCGCCGACCTGTCCGAGTGGCCGCCCGCCGGGGCCGAACCCGTCGACCTCGACGGCCTCTACGAGCGGCTGCGCGACCACGGCTACGGCTACGGGCCGGTGTTCCAGGGGCTGCGCGCGGTGTGGCGGCGCGGCGACGGCGACGCCACCGAGCTCTGGGCCGAGGCGGCACTGCCCGACGTGGCCGTGGCCGACGCCGCCCAGTTCCTGCTGCACCCGGCGCTGCTCGACGCGGCCCTGCACGCCAACCTGCTCGACGAGGGCGCGGGCGACACCCCGCTGCCGTTCTCCTGGCGCGGGGTCACCCTGCATGCCGCGCACGCCAGCACCCTGCGGCTGAGGATATCCCCGGCCGCCGCCGACAAACTGGCCGTCACCGTCGCCGACGGGCAGGGCAACCCGGTCGCCACCATCGAGCAGCTGGTGGTCCGGCCGGTCGCCGCCGACGCCCTCGGCGACGCCGCCCGCAGCCGGCACCGCCACCTGTACGAGGTGGTCTGGCAGCCCGTCCCCGCACCGGACGTCGCCGCCGACGGCTGGACCCTGGTCGACGTCGACGCGGAACTGCCCGAACCGGCGGCCGACACCGTCGTGGTCACCCTGGATCCGCCCGGCCCGGCCCCGGCCGCCGTGCACCGGGCCACCGAACAGCTGCTGGGGCTGCTGCGCCGCTGGCTCACCCACCCGGGGTACGCCGACAGCACGCTGGTCCTGCTCACCCGCAACGCGGTCGGGGCCGGCGACACCCCGGTCGACCCCGCCTCGGCGGCGAGGTGGGGGCTGGTCCGGGCCGCCGAGGCCGAACACCCCGGCCGGTTCGTGCTCGTCGACACCGCCGGAACCGACCCCGGCACCGCACACCTCGCGGCGGCGCTGGCCACCGGTGAACCCGAGCTGGCCGTCCGGGACGGCCAGCTCCTGGTGCCCCGGCTGACCCGGTTGGCCGTCGACACCACCGCCGGCAGCCGGTGGCCCGCCGACGGCACCGTCCTGATCACCGGTGGCCTCGGCGGGCTGGGCAGCCTCGTCGCCCGGCACCTGGTCACCCGGCACGGCGTACGCCGGCTGCTGTTGACCGGGCGCAGCGGCGCGGCCACGCCCGGCGCGGCGGAACTGGTCGCGGACCTCACCGCCGCCGGCGCCGACGTGACGGTCGCCGCCTGCGACGTCGCTGACCGGGACGCGGTCGCCACACTGCTGGCCGAGCACCCGGTCGGTGCCGTGGTGCACGCCGCCGGCACCGCCGAGAACGCGCTTGTCGACGCCCTCACCCCGGAACAGCTGCACCGGGTGCTGCGGCCCAAGGTGGACGCCGCCTGGCATCTGCACGACCTCACCCGCGACCGCGAGCTGACCGCCTTCGTGCTCTTCTCGTCGTCGGCCGGTTGGGTGGCCGGCGCCGGTCAGGGCAACTACGCCGCAGCGAACCTCTTCCTCGACGCGCTCGCCCAACGCCGCCACGCCGACGGACTGCCCGCCACCTCGCTGGCCTTCGGCCTCTGGGCGACCGGCACCGGGATGGGCGGTCACCTCGACGACGCCGACCTGCACCGGATGAGCCGGCTCGGGATGCCGGCGATGAGCACCGACGAGGGGCTGGAACTCTTCGACGCGGCGGTCGCCACCGACCGGGCCACAGTCGTACCGGTGCGGGTCGACCTGGACGCGTTGCGGCGGCGCACCGACACGCTGCCCGCCGTGCTGCGCAGCCTGGTCCGCACCCCGGCCCGGCCCACCGCCACCGCCACCGCCAGCGGCGGCGCGGCGGCCGGTGGCCCGGCGCTGGCCCAGCGGCTCGCCGGTCTCTCCGACGCGGACCGGGACACCCTGCTGCTCGACCTGGTCCGCACGCACGCCGCCACCGTGCTGGGTTTCCCCGGCCCGGCCTCGGTGGAACCCGGCCGGGCGTTCAAGGACCTCGGCTTCGACTCCCTCGCCGCCGTCGAGTTCCGCAACGTGCTCAGCACCGTCACCGGGCTGCGGCTGCCCGCCACCCTCGTCTTCGACCACCCCGAACCCGCCACCCTGGCCCGCGCGCTGAAGGCCGAGCTGGTGGTGCCCGACGCCGACCCGGCCGGTGTGGTACTCGCCGATCTCGACCGGCTGGAGAAGGCCCTGGCCGGGGTGCCCGACGACGAGCACGCCCGGATCACGGCCCGGCTGGAGGCGGTGCTGCGTGGCTGGCAGGACCGGGCCGGCGACTCCGACGACGACACCCCGAACGACTACGAGTCCGCCACCGACGAGGAACTGTTCGACGTGCTGCAGAACGAGCTCGGCATCTCCTGAGGACAGCCCCCGACGAAACCTGCGGCGCGCGAAGATTGGTGTGAACGATGGCGAACGACGACAAGCTCCGGACCTTCCTCAAGCGCGCCACCGCCGAACTGCAACAGGCCAACCGGCGGCTGCGTGAGGTGGAGGGCCGGGACCAGGAGCCGATCGCGATCGTCGGCATGGGCTGCCGTTACCCCGGCGGGGTCCGGTCGCCGGAGGACCTGTGGCGGCTCGTCGAGGACGGCACCGACGCCATCTCCGGCTTCCCCACCGGTCGGGGCTGGGACGTCGACGGCGTCTACGACCCGGAACCCGGCAAGCCCGGCAAGAGCTACACCCGCCAGGGCGGCTTCCTCCACGACGCCGCCGACTTCGACCCGGGCTTCTTCGGGATGAGCCCCCGGGACGCGGTGGAGACCGACCCGCAGCAGCGGCTGCTGCTGGAGACGTCCTGGGAGGCGTTCGAGCACGGCGGCATCGACCCGATCGCCCTGAAGGGCAGCGCCACCGGCGTCTTCGTCGGCGTGATGCACCACGACTACGTCGACAGCACCACCTCCGGCAGCCTCGTCTCCGGCCGGGTCGCGTACCACCTGGGCCTGGAGGGGCCGGCGATCACCGTCGACACCGCCTGCTCGTCGTCGTCGGTGGCGATGCACCTGGCCTGCCAGTCGCTGCGCAAGGAGGAGTGCGGGCTTGCCCTGGCCGGCGGGGTCGCCGTGATGGCCACCCCACAGCTCTTCGTCGAGTTCAGCAAGCAACGCGCCCTGTCCCCGGACGGCCGGTGCCGCTCCTTCGGCGACGGGGCCGACGGCGCGGCCTGGTCCGAGGGGGTCGGCGTGCTGGTGCTGGAACGCCTCTCCGACGCGCGGCGCAACGGTCACCGGGTGTACGGGGTGATCCGGGGTTCGGCGGTGAACCAGGACGGTGCGTCGAACGGGTTGACCGCGCCGAACGGGCCGGCGCAGCAGCGGGTGATCCGGGCGGCGCTGGCCAACGCCCGGCTCTCCGTGGCCGACGTGGACGTGGTCGAGGCGCACGGGACCGGCACCACCCTGGGTGACCCGATCGAGGCCCAGGCGCTGCTGGCCACCTACGGCCGGGACCGGGAACGACCGCTCCTCCTCGGTTCGATCAAGTCGAACATCGGGCACGCCCAGGCCGCCGCCGGGGTCGCCGGGGTGATCAAGATGGTGATGGCGATGCGGTACGGGACGCTGCCGCGCACCCTGCACGCAGAAACGCCGTCCCGGCAGGTCGACTGGGACGCTGGGAACGTCCGGCTGCTCACCGAGCCGGTCGACTGGCCGACGGCCGACCGACCGCGCCGGGCCGGGGTGTCGGCGTTCGGCATCAGCGGCACCAACGTGCACCTCATCGTCGAGCAGGCCCCGCCCGTCGAGGACGCCGAGCCGGGGCCGACCCCGCCGGTCACCCTCTGGCCGGTGTCGGCGCGCTCCCCCGAGGGAGTGGCCCGACAGGCCGCCCGGATCGCGGAGTTCGCCGCCGGCACCGACGCGCGTCCGGTCGACGTCGGGTTCTCGCTCGGTGCGGGCCGGGCCGGGTTGGAGTTCCGTGGAGTGGCGGTCGGCCGGCAGGCGACCGAGCTGTCCGCCGGGCTGGAGACCCTGGCCGCCGGCAGTGGTGTGTCGGGTCGGGTGGTCGCTGGTCGGACGGCGGTGTTGTTCACCGGTCAGGGTGCGCAGCGGGTGGGGATGGGTCGTGGGTTGGCGGAGGCGTTCCCGGTGTTCGCCGCCGCGTTGGATGAGGTGTGCAGCACGTTCACGCCGTTGCTCGGTGGTGACCTGCGTGAGGTGATGTTCGCCGATCCGGGTGGTGTGTTGGATCGGACGGGGTGGACGCAGCCGGCGTTGTTCGCGGTCGAGGTGGCGTTGTTCCGCCTCGCCGAGTCGTGGGGGTTGAAGCCGGATTTCGTGGCGGGTCATTCGATTGGTGAGTTGGCTGCGGCGTACGTGGCGGGGGTGTGGTCGCTGGAGGACGCGTGTCGGGTGGTGGCGGCGCGGGGTGGGTTGATGCAGGCGTTGCCGGCGGGTGGGGCGATGCTCGCCATCGCCGCGCCTCTCGACGAGTTGGATCTCGGTGACGTGGACGTGGCGGCGGTGAACGGTCCCCGGGCGGTGGTGGTGTCGGGCACCGAGGAGCAGATCGCCACGCTCGAAGCGTCGCTTGAGGTGAAGACGCGTCGGTTGCGGGTGTCGCACGCGTTTCATTCGCACCTGATGGATCCGATGCTGGCCGACTACGGGCGGGTGTTGGAGACGGTCACCGCCGATTCGGCCGCCATCGGGCTGATCTCCACCGCGACCGGTGAGCCGGCGACCGACGAACAGCTCGGTTCGGCCGCCTACTGGCAGGGTCAGGTGCGGGGCACGGTGCGGTTCGCCGACGCGGTCGCCGCGCTGGCCGCGCGGGGGGTGACCCGGTTCGTGGAGATCGGGCCGGACAGCGTGCTCACCGCCATGGTGGGCGACTGTGTCGACGACGCGGTGGCCATCCCGTTGCAGCGCCGGGACCGTGGGCAGGTGGCGGCGTACGCCACCGGGATGGCCCAGGCGTGGACCACCGGTGCCGACCTCGACTGGGCGGCCGTGCACCCCGGCGCGCGGCAGGTCGACCTGCCCACCCACGCCTTCGCCCGCCAGCGCTACTGGTTGGAAGCACCCACCGCCGCACCGGCCACCGCCACCGACGGTTGGCGGTACCGGGTGGTGTGGCGGGACACCGACCTGCCCACCGGCCGGGAGCTGACCGGCGACTGGTGGATCGTCACGCCTGACGCACCCACCGACGACCCCCGGGCCGCCGCCGTAGCCGCCGCGCTCACCGCACGCGGTGCCACCGTGACCCGACTCGCCGTCGCCGACCTCACCGGCACCGACGGGGACACCGCGTCCGTGCTCACCGGCCGGAGCGTCCCCGCCGGGGTCGTGTCCCTGGTCGGCCTCGACGACGCCCCGGACCTGTACGACGCCGGGCTGTCCGCCGGGGTCACCGGGACCGTGCGCCTGGTGCAGGCCCTCGCCGCCGCCGGCTTCACCGGCCGGTTCTGGTGCCTCACCACAGGCGGGGTCGCCGTCGACCGGTACGAGGATCTGCCGCACGCCGCGCAGGCCGGGCTCTGGGGTCTCGGCACCGTGCTCTCCCTCGACTACCCGGGCTGGTGGGGCGGGCTGGCCGACCTGCCCGCCGACTGGACGTCCGACACCCTCGACCGGCTCGTCGACGTGCTCGCCGACGGTGGTGAGGACCAGGTCGCCCTGCGCACCGCCGGGGTGCTGGCCCGGCGGATGGTCCGCTGGCCGGCGGCCGGCAGCCCCGAGCGGCGCTGGCGGCCCACCGGAACGGTGCTTGTCACGGGCGGCACCGGCGGCATCGGCGCACACCTCACCGAATGGCTCCTCGACCAGGGCGCCGAGCGGGTGGTGCTGGCCAGCCGGCGCGGTCCGGCCGCCCCCGGGGCCGCCGACCTGGCCGCCCGGCTGCCCGGCGTACGGGTCGTCGCCTGCGACGTGGCCGACCGGGAGGCGGTCGCCGCCCTGCTCGACGGGATCGGCGACGACCTGACCGCCGTCTTCCACGCCGCCGGGGTGCTCTACGACCCCGCCCCGCTCGGCGAGACCGGTCTGGACGACTTCGCCGCCGTGTGCCGGGCCAAGGTGCTCGGCGCGACCCACCTCGACGCGCTGCTCGGCGACCGGCAGCTCGACGCGTTCGTGCTGTTCGCCTCCGGCGCGGCGGTCTGGGGCAGCGCCGGGCAGGCCGCCTACGGCACCGGCAACGCCTTCCTCGACGCCCTGGCCCACAGGCGTCGTCGCCGGGGTCGGACCGCCACCTCGGTGGCCTGGGGCACCTGGGGTGGTGGTGGCATGGTCGACGCCCTGGCCACCGAGCACCTCCTGCGGCAGGGCACCCCACCGATGGAGCCGCGCCTCGCCCTCGGGGCGTTGCAGCAGGTCCTCGACCACGACGAGAACCACCTCGTGGTCACCGACATCGACTGGGCCCGGTTCACCCCGGTCTACACCCTGGCCCGGCCCCGGCCGCTGCTCGCCGCGCTCCCCGAGGCCCGCCAGGCCCCGCCGGTCGCCGCCCCGAACGAGTCGGTCGACACCTCCGTACTGGCCGGGATGCCCGACGCCGAGCGGCTGCCGTACCTGCTGGACACCGTCCGCGCCCAGGTCGCCGCGGTCCTCGGGTACGACGTCGATGCCACCGTGGACGTCCAGCGGCCGTTCCGGGAACTCGGCTTCGACTCGCTGACCGCGGTGGAGCTGCGCAACGCCCTCGGTACGGCGGTCGGGCTGCGGTTGCCGGCCACCATGATCTACGACCACCCGACCCCCGCCGTGCTGGCCCGCCACCTGTACGACGAACTCGTCGGCACCACCGCCCCGGGCACCACCGCCCCGGGCACCGGCGGGCTCAGCCCCGACGAGCCGATCGCCATCATCGGGATGAGCTGCCGCTACCCGGGTGGGGTGCGGTCCCCGGAGGACCTCTGGCGGCTCGTCGACAGCGGCACCGACGCGATAAGCGCCTTCCCCGTCGACCGGGGCTGGGACTCCGACGCGCTCTTCGACGCCGACCCGGACCAGCCCGGCACCAGCTACGTCCGCTCCGGCGGTTTCGTCTACGAGGCGGGCGCGTTCGACGCCGAGTTCTTCGGTATCTCGCCCCGCGAGGCGATCGCCATGGACCCGCAGCAGCGGCTGATGCTCGAGGTCACCTGGGAGGCGTGCGAGCGGGCCGGACTGGACCCGGAGGAGCTGCGCGGCAGCCCGGTCGGGGTCTTCGTCGGCTCCGGCGCCCAGGACTACGGCGACCTGCTCGGCCTCGCCCCGGCCGAGTCGGAGGCGTACCTGAGCACCGGCAGCTCCGCGTCGGTGATCTCCGGCCGGGTGTCGTACGCCTTCGGCTTCGAGGGGCCGTCGATGACCGTCGACACGGCGTGTTCCTCGTCGCTCGTCGCGCTGCACCTGGCCAGCCAGGCGCTGCGGGCGGGGGAGTGCGGCACCGCCGTCGCCGGTGGGGTGCTGGTGATGTCGAACCCCACCCCGTTCGTGGCGTTCAGCAGGCAGCGGGGGCTCGCCCCGGACGGCCGGTGCAAGTCGTTCTCCGACGACGCCGACGGCACCGGCTGGTCCGAGGGGGTCGGCGTGCTGGTGCTGGAACGCCTCTCCGACGCGCGGCGCAACGGTCACCGGGTGTACGGGGTGATCCGGGGTTCGGCGGTGAACCAGGACGGTGCGTCGAACGGGTTGACCGCGCCGAACGGGCCGGCGCAGCAGCGGGTGATCCGGGCGGCTCTGGCCAACGCCCGGCTCACCCCCGACGAGGTCGACGCCGTCGAGGCGCACGGCACCGGCACCACCCTGGGTGACCCGATCGAGGCCCAGGCGCTGCTTGCCACCTACGGCCGGGAGCGGGACCGGCCGCTGTGGCTCGGTTCGATCAAGTCGAACATCGGGCACGCCCAGGCCGCCGCCGGCATGGCCGGGGTGATCAAGATGGTGATGGCGATGCGGCACGGCACGCTGCCGCGCACCCTGCACGCGCAGACGCCGTCCCGGCAGGTCGACTGGGCGGCCGGGGACGTCCGGCTGCTCAGCGACCCGGTCGACTGGCCGGCGACGGAGCGCCCCCGCCGGGCCGGGGTGTCGTCGTTCGGGATCAGCGGCACCAACGCGCACGTGATCGTCGAGGAGGCGCCGCCTGTCGAGTCCGCCGCGCCGGTCGAAGCCCCCGAACCGCCTGTGGTGCTCTGGCCGCTGTCCGCCCGGTCCGCCGGTGCGCTGGCCGGGCAGGCCGCCCGGCTCCGCGACGAACTGCCCGCCGACGTACGGCCGGTGGACGTCGGGCATTCCCTCGCCGCCGGCCGGGCCGCCCTGGACCACCGGGGTGTGGTCGTCGGTGGCACCGCCCCCGACCTCGCCACCGGCCTGGAGGCGCTGGCCGTCGGGGCCGGCCTGTCGGGTCGGGTGACCACCGGTCGGACGGCGGTGTTGTTCACCGGTCAGGGTGCGCAGCGGGTCGGCATGGGTCGTGAGCTGGCGGACGCCTTCCCGGTGTTCGCCGCCGCGTTGGACGAGGTGTGTGCGGCGTTCGCTCCCTTGTTGGGTGGTGATCTGCGGGAGGTGATGTTCACCGACGCGGACGGTGTGCTCGACCAGACCGGGTGGACGCAGCCGGCGTTGTTCGCGGTCGAGGTGGCCCTGTTCCGTCTGGCCCAGTCGTGGGGGTTGAAGCCGGATTTCGTGGCGGGTCACTCGATCGGTGAGTTGGCTGCGGCGTACGTGGCCGGGGTGTGGTCGCTGGAGGACGCGTGTCGGGTGGTGGCGGCGCGGGGTGGGTTGATGCAGGCGTTGCCGGCGGGTGGGGCGATGCTCGCCATCGCCGCGCCTCTCGACGAGTTGGATCTCGGTGACGTGGACGTGGCGGCGGTGAACGGTCCCCGGGCGGTGGTGGTGTCGGGCACGGAGGAGCGGATCGCCGCACTGGAGGCGTCGCTTGGGGTGAAGACGCGTCGGTTGCGGGTGTCGCACGCGTTTCATTCGCATCTGATGGATCCGATGCTGGCCGACTACGGGCGGGTGTTGGAGACGGTCACCGCCGATTCGGCCGCCATCGGGCTGATCTCCACCGCGACCGGTGAGGCGGCGACCGACGAACAGCTCGGTTCGGCCGCCTACTGGCAGGGTCAGGTCCGGGGCACGGTGCGGTTCGCCGACGCGGTCGCCGCGCTGGCCGCGCGGGGGGTGACCCGGTTCGTGGAGATCGGGCCGGACAGCGTGCTCACCGCCATGGTGGGCGACTGTGTCGACGACGCGGTGGCCATCCCGTTGCAGCGCCGGGACCGTGGGCAGGTGGCGGCGTACGCCACCGGGATGGCCCAGGCGTGGGTCACCGGTGTCGACCTCGACTGGACGGCCATCCACCCCGGAGGCCGGCAGGTCGACCTGCCCACCTACCCCTTCCAGCACCAGCGCTACTGGATCGAGCCCGCCGCCGCCACCGTCGACATCGACGACGCCGACGGCGGGTTCTGGGACGCCGTCGACCGGGGCGACACCGGCCTGCTCGCCGACGGCCTCGGGGTGGCCCCCGGGGTGGTCACCGAGGTGCTGCCCGGCCTCGCCAGCTGGCGGGCCCGGCAGCGGGACGCGTCCACCGTGGACGACTGGCGCTACCGGGTGGTGTGGCGCTCCACCGAACTGCCCGACGGCGGGGAGCTGACCGGCACCTGGTGGCTCGTCGTACCGGCCGGCTCGACCGACGGGCAGCCGGGCGGACCCGCCGACCCCGCCGGCCACGAGGCGCGGGTACGGGCCATCGCCGACGGACTGGCCGCCCGGGGCGCCGACGTCGTCACCGTCACCGGCACCGAGCTGCCCGCCGGGGACACCCCCGCCGGGGTGCTCTCCCTGCTCGCCCTGGACGACACGCCCGACGCCACCGACGCCGGGCTCTCCGTCGGCGTCACCGACACCGTGGCGCTGATCCAGGCGCTCACCGCCACCGACTTCGCCGGCCGGATCTGGTGCCTCACCGCAGGCGGTGTCGCCGTCGACCGGTTCGAGGACCTGCCGCACCCCGCGCAGGGGGCGCTCTGGGGACTGGGCACCGTACTGTCCCTGGAGTACCCGCACTCCTGGGGCGGCCTGGTCGACCTGCCCACCGACTGGGCCGACGGGCACGTCGCGCGGCTCGCCGACGTCCTCGCCGCCGGCGCGGAGGACCAGGTGGCCGTCCGTACCGCCGGGGTGCTGGCCCGGCGGCTGGTCCGCTGGCCCGCCGCAGGCAGCCCCGAACGGCACTGGCGGCCCGCCGGCACCGTGCTGGTCACCGGCGGCACCGGTGGCATCGGCGGGCACCTCACCGAATGGCTGGTCGCGCAGGGCGCGGACCGGGTGGTGTTGGCCAGCCGGCGTGGTCCGGCGGCTCCCGGTGCGGCCGAGCTGGTGGCCCGGCTTCCGGGGGTCGAGGTGGTGGCGTGTGACGTGGCGGATCGGGAGGCGGTCGCTGCGCTCCTGGCCGACCTCGGTGACGGGCTGACCGCCGTGTTCCACGCCGCCGGCGTGCTGCACCAGGAGAAGTCGCTGCCGGAGACCAGCGTGGCGGACTTCGCCGAGGTGTGCCGGGCGAAGGTGCTCGGTGCGGTGCATCTGGACGAGTTGACGGCGGACCGGTCGTTGGACGCGTTCGTGGTGTTCTCGTCCGGGGCGGCGGTGTGGGGCAGTGCCGGGCAGGCGGGGTACGCCACGGCGAACGCGTACCTGGACGCGTTGGCGCACCGGCGGCGTAGCCGGGGCGCGGTCGCCACCTCGGTCGCCTGGGGCAGCTGGGCCGGCGGCGGGATGGCCGACGGGGAGGCCACCGCCCACCTGCGTCGGCAGGGCACCCCGCCGATGGACCCCCGGCTCGCCGTCCGGGCGCTCGGGCAGGCCCTCGACCACGACGAGAGTCACCTCGTCGTGGCCGACGTCGACTGGACCCGGTTCACCCCGATCTACACCCTGTCCCGGCCCCGGCCGCTGCTCGCCGCGCTCCCTGACGCCCAGCCGGAGACCGAACCGGCCACCCCGGTCGCCACGACCGGCGACCTCGCCGGCCGGCTCGCCGCGATGCCGTCCCCGGACCGCCTCGACACCGTCCTGGCGCTGGTCCGCGACCAGGTCGCCGCCGTCCTCGGGTACGCCTCCGGCGCCGACGTCGACCCCGAGCGGGCGTTCAAGGAGGCCGGCTTCGACTCGCTGACCGCCGTCGAGCTGCGCAACCGGCTCGCCACCGAGACCGCGCTGCGGTTGCCCGCCACCCTGGTCTTCGACCACCCGACCCCGACCGAGCTGGCCCAGCAACTGCTCACCGAGCTGGTGCCCGCCGACGCCGGGGGTGTCACCCTGCTCGACGACCTCGACCGGCTCCAGGCCGCGCTGTCCACCCTGGACGCCGACGCGGTGGCCGCCCTCGACGAGAGCACCCGGGCCGGGGTGGGGGAGCGGCTCAAGGCCCTGCTCGCGGCCTGGACCGCAGGTCAACGCCCGACCGAGGTCGCCAGCGTCACCGAGGATCTCGACACCGCCTCCGACGACGACCTCTTCGACTTCATCGACAGCAAGTTCGGCACCTCATGATCCGTCGGCTCCGTCCAGGAATGGGTTCCTGATGTCCAACGAACAGAAGCTTCGTGACTACCTGCGCCGGGTCACCGCCGACCTGCACGAGACCAGCGAGCGGCTCCGCGACGTCGAGGAGCGCGCCGCCGAGCCGATCGCCATCGTCGGCATGGGCTGCCGTTACCCCGGCGGGGTGGACTCGCCCGAGGCCCTGTGGGACCTCGTGGCGGCCGGCACCGACGCGATCTCCGGCATGCCCACCGACCGGGGCTGGGACCTCGACCGGCTCTACGACCCGGATCCGGACCACCCCGGCACCAGCTACACCCGCGCCGGCGGCTTCCTCTACGACGCCGCCGACTTCGACCCGACGTTCTTCAACATCTCGCCCCGCGAGGCCGCCGAGATGGACCCGCAGCAGCGGCTGTTCCTCGAGACGTCCTGGGAGGCGCTGGAGCGGGCCGGCATCGACCCGCTGTCGCTCAAGGGCAGCCCCACCGCAGTGTTCACCGGCGTCGTCTACCACGACTACCCGAACAGCTGGGGTGCCGGCAGCATCGTCTCCGGCCGGCTGTCGTACACCCTCGGGATGGAGGGTCCGGCGGTCACCGTCGACACCGGCTGCTCGTCGTCGCTCGTCGCCCTGCACTGGGCCTGCCAGTCGCTGCGCTCCGGGGAGTCGTCGCTCGCCGTCGCCGGTGGGGTGACAGTGATCGGCACCCCCGGCGCGTTCGTCGAGTTCTCCCAGCAGCGGGCACTCTCCTTCGACGGCCGGTGCAAGTCGTTCGCCGCCGCCGCCGACGGCACCGGCTGGGCCGAAGGCGCCGGCTCGCTGGTGCTGGAACGGCTCTCCGACGCCCGCCGCAACGGGCATCAGGTGCTCGCCGTCATCCGTGGCTCCGCGATCAACCAGGACGGCGCGTCCAACGGCCTCACCGCCCCCAACGGCCCGTCCCAGCGCCGGGTCATCCGGGCGGCGCTGGCCAACGCCCGGCTCGCCGGCCAGGAGATCGACGCGGTCGAGGCGCACGGCACCGGTACCCGGCTCGGCGACCCGATCGAGGCGCAGGCGCTGTTCGCCACGTACGGGCGGGACCGCCCCGCCGACCGGCCGCTCTGGCTCGGCTCGCTGAAGTCCAACATCGGCCACTCCCAGGCCGCCGCCGGTGTCGGCGGGGTGATCAAGATGGTGCAGGCGATGCGGCACGGGATGCTGCCCCGTACCCTGCACGTCGACGAACCCAGCGGCGAGATCGACTGGTCGCCCGGCACGGTGCGGCTGCTCACCGAGCCGGTGGAATGGCCGCAAACCGGCCGTGCCCGCCGCTGCGCGGTCTCCTCGTTCGGCATCAGCGGCACCAACGCGCACGTGGTGCTGGAGGAGATGCCGCCGGCCGACGAGGAGGAGCAGCCGGCCACCCCGGCGGTGCTGCCGTGGGTGCTCTCCGGGCACACCGACCGGGCACTGCGGGCCCAGGCCGAGCGGCTGCTGTCCCACCTGGACGCCGCGCCGGCCGATCCCGCCGCGGTCGGCCGTACGCTCGCCGGCCGGGCCCGGCTCGGCCACCGGGCGGTGGTGCTCGGCGGTGACCCGGCGCAGTTGCGGGCCGCGCTCGCCTCGGTCGTCGACGGCCAGCCGTCCCCGACCTCGGTCACCGGCACGGCGGACGCCACCGGCCGGGTCGTCTTCGTCTTCCCCGGTCAGGGTGCCCAGTGGGTCGGCATGGCCGCCGCCCTGCTGGACTCCTCGCCGGTGTTCGCCGCGCAGATGCGTCACTGCGCCACCGAACTGCGCGCCTACGTCGACTGGGACCTGCTCGACGTGGTACGCG
This sequence comes from Micromonospora sp. DSM 43699, assembly GCF_055517075.1. Taxonomy (NCBI): domain Bacteria; kingdom Bacillati; phylum Actinomycetota; class Actinomycetes; order Micromonosporales; family Micromonosporaceae; genus Micromonospora; species Micromonospora sp. DSM 43699. Next base: position 68,387 of record NZ_JBTMMT010000022.1, on the reverse strand, counting down.
GCGTGCCCGGGGCACCCTCGCTGGAGTGGGTGGACGTGGTCCAGCCCGCGCTCTGGGCGATGATGGTCTCCCTCGCCGCCACCTGGCGGGCGTACGGCGTCGAACCCGACGCCGTGGTCGGTCACTCGCAGGGTGAGATCGCCGCCGCCTGCGTGGCCGGAGGACTGTCCCTCGCCGACGGGGCGCGGGTGGTCACCCTGCGCAGCCGGGCCATCGGCGAGAAGCTGGCCGGTCGGGGCGGCATGGTCTCCGTCGGGCTGCCCGCCGACCGGGCGGAGGAACGGATCGCCCGGTGGGCGGGCGACATCTCCCTCGCCGTGGTCAACGGCACCGGCTCGGTGGTGGTCTCCGGCACCCCGGAGGCGCTGCGCGAACTCGTCGCCACGCTCACCGAGGAGGGGGTCCGGGTCAAGCAGGTGGCGGTCGACTACGCCTCGCACTCCGCGCAGGTGGAGGCGCTGGAGCACCGGCTGCTCGAGGACCTGGCCCCGATCAACCCGCGTACCGGGACGATCCGGATGCTCTCCACGGTCACCGGCGACTGGGTGGACACCGCCACCCTGGACGCCCGCTACTGGTACGACAACCTCCGCAACACGGTCCGGTTCGACCCGGCGATCCGCTCTCTCGCCGGGCAGGGCTGGACCGGGTTCGTGGAGGTCAGCCCGCACCCGGTGCTCGGCATGGGCATGCAGGAGACGCTGGAGTCGGCGGACCGCCCCACGGTGGTCACCGGCACCCTGCGCCGTGACGACGGCGGCCTGGACCGGCTGCTGACCTCCCTGGCCGAGCTGCACGTCCGGGGCGTCGAGGTGGACTGGTCCGCCGCCCTGCCCGGCACCCGCCGGGCGGACCTGCCCACCTACGCCTTCCAGCACCAGCGCTACTGGATCGAGCCGGCCGCCGCCGCCCCGGGCGGCGGCGGCACCGACGCCGGGTTCTGGGACGCCGTGGAACGCGCCGACGTCGACCTGCTCGCCGACGGCCTCGGCGTCGACACCGCACTGGTGGGCGAGGTGCTGCCCGGCCTGACGTCGTGGCGGTCCCGGCAACGGGACGTGGCCACCGTGGACGGTTGGCGGTACCGGGTGGTGTGGCGGCCTACCGAGCTGCCCACCGGCGGGCAGCTCACCGGCGTGTGGTGGGTGGTCGCCCCGGCGGCACTGGACGGCGACGACCGGCTGCGTACCGTCGTCGACGGACTGGCTGCCCGGGGCGCCGAGGTGGTCACCGTCACCGGCACCGACCACGCCGGCCGGGAGGCCCCCGCCGGGGTGCTCTCCCTGCTCGCCCTGGACGACGACCCCGACCCGCTCGGCGTCGGCCTGTCCGCCGGGATCGCCGCCACCGTGTCGCTGGTGCAGGCCCTGGCTGCGGCCGACTTCACCGGTCGGCTCTGGTGCGTCACCGCCGGAGGGGTCGGGGTGGACCGGTTCGAGCCGGTCGCGGACCCCGCCCAGGGTGCGCTGTGGGGGCTGGGCACCGTGCTCTCCCTCGACTACCCCGGCTGGTGGGGTGGCCTGGTCGACCTGCCCGCCGAGTGGACGCCGGAGACCGTCGACCGGTTGGCCGACGTGCTGACCGGCGGCGGCGAGGACCAGGTGGCGCTGCGACCGGCCGGCCCGCTGGCCCGCCGGATGGTCCGGCACCCGGTGACCGGGGCGCCCGAGCGGCGCTGGCGGCCCGCCGGCACCGTGCTGGTCACCGGTGGCACCGGCGGGGTCGGCGGACACGTGACCGAATGGCTGGTCGCGCAGGGCGCGCAGCGGGTGGTGTTGGCCAGCCGGCGTGGTCCGGCGGCTCCCGGTGCGGCCGAGCTGGTGGCCCGGCTTCCGGGGGTCGAGGTGGTGGCGTGTGACGTGGCGGATCGGGAGGCGGTCGCTGCGCTCCTGGCCGACCTCGGTGACGGGCTGACCGCCGTGTTCCACGCCGCCGGGGTGCTGCACCCCGAGGTGCCGTTGGGCCAGACCGGCCTCGACGACTTCGCCGAGGTGTGCCGGGCGAAGGTGCTCGGTGCGGTGCATCTGGACGAGTTGACGGCGGACCGGTCGTTGGACGCGTTCGTGGTGTTCTCGTCCGGGGCGGCGGTGTGGGGCAGTGCCGGGCAGGCGGGGTACGCCACGGCGAACGCGTACCTGGACGCGTTGGCGCACCGGCGGCGTAGCCGGGGCGCGGTCGCCACCTCGGTCGCCTGGGGCAGCTGGGGCGGCGGCGGTGGGATGGCAGGCGGTGAGGTCGGCGTGCACCTCGACCGGCTCGGCGTCGGCGTGATGGACCCCCGCCTCGCCGTCGACGCGCTCGGGCAGGCCCTCGACCACGACGAGAGTCACCTCGTCGTGGCCGACGTCGACTGGACCCGGTTCACCCCGATCTACACCCTGTCCCGGCCCCGGCCGCTGCTTGCCGAGCTGCCCGACGCCGCACCCGAGACCGCCGAGGCCACCGACCCGGCGTCGTCCTCGGCGCTTGTCGACCGGCTGGGCACGCTGTCCGCGGCCGAGCAGCGCGACCTGCTGCTGGAGACGGTCCGCACCAACGTGGCCGCCGTCCTCGGCTACGGCGACACCGAAGAGGTCGAGCCGCAGCGGGCGTTCAAGGAACTCGGGATGGACTCGGTGACCGCCGTGGAGCTGCGCAACCGGCTCAGCGCCGCCACCGGCGTACGGCTCTCCGCAACCCTGGTCTTCGACCACCCCAACCCGACCGCCCTGGCCGACCAACTCCGCGCCGAGCTCGGCTACACCGGTGACACCGCCGGTGGCCTGCTCGCCGAGCTGGACCGGCTGGAGGTGACAGTGGCCGGACTGACGCCGGAGGAGATCGAACGCCACAGGGTCACCGTCCGGCTCCAGTCACTGCTGGCGAAGCTCAACGAGACCCTCAGCACCACCGCGGGCACCACCCTGGTCGACCGGCTGGAAACGGCGTCCGCCGACGACGTGTTCGACCTGATCGACAAGGAACTCGGGATGACCTGAGTCGCCACCGCGCTCCCGGCGCAACGTGTCCCGCTGGCAACGAGTTTGGTGAGGTTCGGATGGCGAACGAAGTAAAGCTCCTCGAGTACCTGAAGCGGGTCACCGCCGACCTGCACCGCACCCGGGAACGGCTGCGTGAGGTCGAGTCGCAGGAGCAGGATCCGATCGCGATCGTCGGCATGGCCTGCCGTTACCCGGGCGGGGTCAACTCGCCCGAGGACCTGTGGCGGGTGGTCGCCGAGGGCGTCGACACCATCGGCGACTTCCCCACCGACCGGGGCTGGGACACCGCCGCCCTGTACGACGCCGACCCGGACGCCGCCGGCAGCAGCTACGTCCAGCAGGGTGGTTTCGTCCACGACGCCGACGAGTTCGACGCCGAGTTCTTCGGCATCTCGCCCCGCGAGGCGTTGGCCATGGACCCGCAGCAGCGGCTGGTGCTGGAGGCCAGCTGGGAGGCGTGCGAGCGGGCCGGCATCGACCCCGACTCGCTGCGCGGTGGCCCGGTCGGCGTCTTCGTCGGCTGTGGCGGCCAGGACTACTGGGACCGGCTCACCGTGTTGCCCGAACCGGTCGAGGCGTACATGAGCACCGGTAGTTCCGGGGCGGTCATCTCCGGGCGGGTCGCGTACAGCCTGGGGTTGGAGGGGCCGGCCGTCACGGTCAACACGGCCTGCTCGTCGTCGCTCGTCGCGTTGCACCTGGCCGCGCACGCGCTGCGGCAACGCGAGTGCGGCCTGGCGCTGGCCGGCGGTGTCACCGTGATGTCGACGCCCGGCTCGTTCGTCGCGTTCAGCCGCCAGCGGGGGCTGGCCTCCGACGGCCGCTGCAAGCCGTTCTCCGACGACGCCGACGGCACCGGCTGGGGCGAGGGCGTCGGCATGCTGCTGCTGGAGCGGCTCTCCGACGCCCAGCGCAACGGCCACCGGGTGCTCGCCGTCATCAGGGGTTCCGCGATCAACCAGGACGGCGCGTCCAACGGGCTGACCGCCCCCAACGGGGTGGCCCAGCAGCGGGTCATCCTCCAGGCGCTCGCCAACGCCGGGCTCACCTCCACCGAGGTCGACCTGATCGAGGCACACGGCACCGGCACCACCCTCGGTGACCCGATCGAGGCGGAGGCGCTGATCGCCACGTACGGGCACGACCGGCCGGCGGACCGGCCGCTCTGGCTCGGCTCGGTCAAGTCCAACATCGGCCACGCCCAGGCCGCCGCCGCCGTCAGCGGCGTGATCAAGATGGTGATGGCGCTGCGGCACGGCGTGCTGCCCAAGAGCCTGCACGTGGGCGAACCCTCCACCCACGTGGACTGGTCCGCCGGCACCGTGCAACTGCTGACCGAGGCGCGGCAGTGGCCCGACCACGGCCAGCCGCGCCGGGGCGGGGTGTCGTCGTTCGGGGTGAGCGGCACCAACGGGCACGTGATCCTGGAGCAGGCCCCACCGGTCGAGGCCGTCGAGCCGGTCGAGACCGCCGAGCCGCCGGTGGTGCTCTGGCCGCTGTCGGGCCGGTCGGCGGCGGCGCTGGCCGGGCAGGCGGACCGGTTGCGGGAGTTCCTGACCGACGAACGTCCGGTGGACGTCGGGTACTCGCTGGGCACCACCCGGGCCGCTTCGGCGTACCGGGGTGTGGTGCTCGGCGACGACGCGGCCGGGCTGGAGAACCTGGCCGCCGGTGGTGGCCTGTCCGGTCGGGTGGTCGCTGGTCGGACGGCGGTGTTGTTCACCGGTCAGGGTGCGCAGCGGGTGGGGATGGGTCGTGAGCTGGCGGGTGCGTTCCCGGTGTTCGCGTCGGCGTTGGATGAGGTGTGTGGGGCGTTCGGGCCTTTGTTGGGTGGTGATCTGCGGGAGGTGATGTTCGCCGATCAGGGTGGTGTGCTCGACCAGACCGGATGGACGCAGCCGGCGTTGTTCGCGGTTGAGGTGGCGTTGTTCCGGTTGGCCGAGTCGTGGGGTTTGAGGCCGGATTTCGTGGCGGGTCATTCGATTGGTGAGTTGGCTGCGGCGTATGTGGCGGGGGTGTGGTCCCTCGATGATGCGTGTCGGGTGGTGGCGGCGCGGGGCAGGTTGATGCAGGCGCTGCCGGCGGGTGGGGCGATGTTGGCGATCGCGGCTCCGTTGGCGGAGTTGGATCTTGGTGGCGTCGATGTGGCGGCGGTGAACGGCCCCCGGGCGGTGGTGGTGTCGGGCACCGAGGAGCGGATTGCCGTGTTGGAGGCGTCGCTTGGGGTGAAGACGCGTCGGTTGCGGGTGTCGCACGCGTTCCATTCGCATCTGATGGATCCGATGCTGGCTGAGTACGGGCGGGTGTTGGACGGGGTGACCGCGAACCCGGCGACGGTCCCGTTGGTGTCGACCGTGACCGGTGAGCTGGCTGGGGACGACGAGTTGGGTTCGGCTGCCTATTGGCGGGGTCAGGTGCGGGGGACGGTGCGGTTCGCGGATGCGGTCGCCGCGTTGGCTGCTCGTGGGGTGACCCGGTTCGTGGAGATCGGGCCGGACAGTGTGCTCACCGCCATGGTGGGCGAGTGTGTCGAGGATGCGGTGGCGGTTCCGTTGCAGCGGCGTCCGAGGGGCCGGGGGGAGGCCGGCGGTACCGCTGGGGTGCAGGGGCAGGACGAGGGACAGGTGGAGGCGTATGCCACCGGGATGGCCCAGGCGTGGGTCAGTGGGATCGACCTGGACTGGGCGGCGGTCAACCCGGGAGGCCGGCAGATCGACCTGCCCACCTACGCCTTCCAACACCAACGGTACTGGCTGGATGCGCCCGCCGACCCCGGCGACGCCACCGCCATGGGTCTGGACTCCGCCGACCACCCGCTGCTCGGTGCGGCGGTCACCCTCGCCAACGCCGACGGTGCCGTCCTCACCGGCCGGCTCTCCCTCGACCGGCACCCCTGGCTCGCCGACCACGCCGTCGACGGCGCGGTGGTCTTCCCCGGCACCGGCTACGTCGACCTGGCCCTGCACGCCGGCGCGCAGGTAGGTGCCGAGACCATCGACGAACTGACCATCGAAGCCCCGCTGGTGCTGCCCGAACGCGGCGCCGTCCAGCTCCAGGTCGTCGTCGGCCCCGCCGACACCGGCCAGGCCCGCACCCTCGGTGTGTACGCCCGCAGCGCCGACACCGACGCCCCGTGGACCCGGCACGCCAGCGGGGTGCTCGCCACCGGTACCCGTACCACCGGAACCGCCCTCGTCGAGTGGCCGCCCGCCGGTGCGGAACCGGTGCCCACCGACGACCTCTATCCCCACCTGGCCTCCGGCGGCCTGGTCTACGGCCCGGCGTTCCGGGCCCTGCGCCGGGTCTGGCGACGCGGCGACGAGTTCTACGCCGAGGTGAGCCTGCCGGAGGAGGTGGACGCCGACGGGTTCGGCCTGCACCCCGCCGTGCTCGACGCAGGCCTGCACGCCCTCGGCCTCGCCGACACCGACGCCTTCCGGGGGCTGCCGTTCGCCTGGTCCGGCCTCACCCTGCACGCCACCGGCGCGACCGGTGTACGGGTCCGGCTCACCCCGGCCGGCTCCGGGGTCCGGGTGGCGGTCGCCGACGCGGTCGGTGCCCCGGTCGCCACGGTCGACTCGCTGGTGCTGCGCCCCGTCCAGGTGGGCCGCCCCGGTGGGGTCGCCGACGCGCTGTTCGACCTGACCTGGCAGGAGATCGGCACCCCCACTCCGGCCACCCCGACCTGGGCCTACCACCCGGCCACCCTGCCGGCCGGCACCGAGCCTGCGTTCGCCGGGTCGGACCCGGCGGCGCTGGTCACCGGGCCGACCGACACCGAACTGTTGGTGCTGACCGCCGGGGCCGACGGGGACGTCGCCGGCCCGGAGGCGGTGCACGACGAGGTGAACCGGGTTCTCGGCCTGGTGCAGCAGTGGCTGACCGGCCCGGACACCCACCGACTGGTGGTGCTCACCCGACGCGCCGTCGGCGACGACGCGACCGACCTGACCGGAGCGGCCGTGTGGGGCCTGCTCCGCTCGGCGCAGGCCGAGAACCCGGACCGGCTGCTGCTGCTCGACACCGACCCGGATGCGGACGTGGCCGCCTCGCTCGCTGTCGCCCTGGCGAGCGGCGAACCGCAGGTGCGGGTCCGGGCCGGCGTGGTCTCGGTGCCCCGACTCACCCGCCAGGCCGTCGCCGCGTCCACCCCTGACGCTCCGCTGTTCGGTACGGGCACCGTGCTGCTCACCGGCGCGACAGGTGCCCTCGGTGCGGCGGTGGCCCGGCACCTGGTGGCGACCCACGGGGTGTCCCGGCTGCTGCTGGTGTCCCGCCGGGGCCCCGCCGCCGCTGGTGCCGGCGACCTCGTCGCGGAGCTGACCGGGGCCGGTGCCCAGGTCGAGCTGGTCGCCGCCGACGTGGCCGACCGGGCCCAGGTCACCGCCCTGGTCGACGGCCGTCCCGACCTGTCGGCGGTGGTGCACACGGCGGGGGTGCTCGACGACGGCGTGGTGTCGACGCTGTCCGCCGCGCGGCTCTCCGCGGTGCTACGCCCGAAGGTCGACGCGGGATGGCTGCTCGACGAGCTGACCCGGGACCGGGAGCTGTCGGCGTTCGTGCTCTTCTCGTCGCTGTCCGGTGTGCTGGGCGCACCTGGTCAGGGCAACTACGCGGCGGCGAACGCCTTCCTGGACGCCCTGGCGGTGACCCGTCGCGCGGCGGGACTGCCGGCCGTGTCGTTGGCCTGGGGGTTGTGGGGCACCGGTTCGGCGATGACCGACCGGCTCGGTGAGGCCGACCGGGAGCGGATGTCCCGGGGTGGGGTGCTGCCGTTGACGACCGGGGACGGGTTGGCGCTGCTCGACGCCGCCGTCGGCAACCCGTACCCGACCGCGGTGCCGGCCCGGCTCGACCTGGCGGCCCTGCGTACCCTCGGCGGGGACCTGCCGTTGCCGTTCCACGGCCTGGTCCGTCCGGCCCGGCGGACGGCCGCCCGCGCGGCCGGGGCCGGTGCCACCGGTTGGGCGGCGGAGCTCGCCGCACTGCCCGCCGAGGAACGCGAGCGCGCCGCGACCGCCCTGGTCCTCCGCCAGGTGGCGGCGGTGCTCGGGCACGCGTCCGCCGAGCGGATCGACGCCGGCCGGGCGTTCCAGGAGCTGGGGTTCGACTCGCTCACCGCCGTCGAGCTGCGCAACGAGCTCACCGCAAGCACCGGGCTACGGCTGCCCGCCACCCTGATCTTCGACTACCCGTCACCGCGCGACCTGGCCCGGCACCTGCTCGACGAGATCGCCGGCCCGGACGGCGTCGACACCGCGCGGCCGGTCACCACGACCGCCGTCGCCGACGATCCGGTGGCGATCGTGGGGATGGCCTGCCGTTACCCCGGTGGGGTCTCCTCGCCTGAGGATCTGTGGCGGCTGGTGGCCGAGGGCGGCGACGCCGTCGACGACTTCCCCACCGATCGGGGTTGGGATCTGGCCCGGCTCTACGACCCGACCGGCACCCGCCCCGAGACCACGTACGTGGCGAAGGGCGGGTTCCTCACCGACGCCGCCCAGTTCGACCCGCTCTTTTTCGGTATCTCCCCCCGCGAAGCGGTGATCATGGACCCGCAGCAGCGGTTGCTGCTTGAGGTCTCCTGGGAGGCGTTCGAGCGGGCCGGCATCGACCCGGGCACCCTGCGCGGCTCGTCCACAGGTGTGTTCGCCGGGGTGATGTACCACGACTACGTCTCCGGGCGCAGCTCCGGCAGCATCGTCACCGGCCGGGTGGCGTACACGTTCGGGCTGGAGGGACCGGCGGTGTCGGTCGACACCGCGTGTTCGTCGTCGTTGGTGGCGATGCATCTGGCGGGTCAGGCGTTGCGGTCGGGTGAGTGTGATCTGGCGTTGGCGGGTGGGGTGACGGTGATGGCGTCGCCGGAGACGTTTGTGGAGTTCTCGCGGCAGCGGGGTCTGGCGCGGGATGGTCGGTGTAAGCCGTTCGCGGCGTCGGCTGATGGGACGGGGTGGTCCGAGGGTGTTGGTGTGTTGGTGTTGGAGCGGTTGTCCGATGCGGTGCGGAATGGGCATCGGGTTCTGGGTGTGGTGCGGGGTTCGGCGGTGAATCAGGATGGTGCGTCGAATGGGTTGACGGCGCCGAACGGGCCGGCGCAGCAGCGGGTGATCCGGCAGGCGTTGGTCAATGCGGGGGTGTCGGCGGTCGAGGTGGATGTGGTGGAGGCGCATGGTACGGGTACGACGTTGGGTGATCCGATCGAGGCGCAGGCGATTCTGGCGACGTATGGTCGGGGTCGGGATCGGCCGTTGTGGTTGGGTTCGGTGAAGTCGAATCTTGGTCATACGCAGGCTGCTGCGGGTGTGGCGGGTGTGATCAAGATGGTGATGGCGATGCGGCATGGTGTGGTGCCGAGGACGTTGCATGTGGATGCGCCGAGTCCGCATGTGGACTGGTCGGCTGGTGCGGTCGAGCTCGCGACGGAGGCGGCGGAGTGGGCGGTGGTCGGTCGTCCCCGGCGGGCGGCGGTGTCGTCGTTCGGCATCAGCGGCACCAACGCCCACCTGATCCTGGAGCAGGCCCCCGCCGCCGCACCGACGACCGGCTCCGCCGCCGCACCGACGACCGGCTCCGCCGCCACACCGACGACCGGCTCCGCCGCCACGACCGTCACCGGCCTCGCTACCGGGCCGGTGTCGCTCTGGCCGGTCTCCGGCCGGTCCGCCAGCGGCCTCGCCGCGCAGGCCGCCCGCCTCGCCGACTTTCTCGCCGACGCCGACCTGCGCCCCGCCGACGTGGCGCTGACCCTCGGCACCGGCCGGGCCGCCCTGGAACACCGGGGGGTGGCCGTCGGCGACGGCGTCGCCGGTCTCCGCGCGCTCGCCGCCGGTCAGGGTGTGCACGGCCACCTGACCACCGGTCGGACGGCGGTGTTGTTCACCGGTCAGGGTGCGCAGCGGGTGGGGATGGGTCGTGAGCTGGCGGCTGCGTTCCCGGTGTTCGCCGCCGCGTTGGACGAGGTGTGCGGCACGTTCACGCCGATGCTCGGTGGTGATCTGCGGGAGGTGATGTTCGCCGATCCGGATGGTGTGTTGGATCGGACGGGGTGGACGCAGCCGGCGTTGTTCGCGGTCGAGGTGGCGTTGTTCCGGCTCGCCGAGTCGTGGGGTTTGAGGCCGGATTTCGTCGCCGGGCATTCGATCGGCGAGTTGGCCGCCGCGTACGTCGCCGGGGTGTGGTCCCTGACGGACGCGTGTCGCATTGTCGCGGCGCGGGGTGGGTTGATGCAGGCGCTGCCTGCTGGTGGGGCGATGTTGGCGATCGCGGCTCCGTTGGCGGAGTTGGATCTCGGTGGCGTCGACGTGGCGGCGGTGAACGGCCCCCGGGCGGTGGTGGTGTCGGGCACCGAGGAGCAGATTGCCGTGTTGGAGGCGTCGCTTGAGGTGAAGACGCGTCGGTTGCGGGTGTCGCACGCGTTCCATTCGCATCTGATGGATCCGATGCTGGCTGAGTATGGGCGGGTGTTGGAGGGGGTGACCGCGAACCCGGCGACGGTCCCGTTGGTGTCGACCGTGACCGGTGAGCTGGCTGGGGACGACGAGTTGGGTTCGGCTGCCTATTGGCGGGGTCAGGTGCGGGGGACGGTGCGGTTCGCGGATGCGGTCGCCGTACTCAAGGCACGTGGGGTGACCCGGTTCGTCGAGATCGGGCCGGACAGCGTGCTCACCGCCATGGTCGCCGAAAGCGCCGGCGACGCGGTGACCATCCCGTTGCAACGTCGGGACCGCGACCAGGTGACCGCGTACGCCACCGGGATGGCCCAGGCGTGGACCACCGGCCTCGACCTCGACTGGGCGGCCATCCACCCCGCCGCCCGGCAGGTCGACCTGCCCACCTACGCCTTCCGACGCCAGCACTACTGGCTCTACGACCCGGCCCTGGTCGGCGCCGGACTGCTCGCCGCCACCCACCCGTTGCTCGACGCCGCCGTACCGCTCGCCAACACCGACGGAGTCGTCTTCACCGGTCGCTGGTCGCTGCACACCCACCCGTGGCTTGCCGACCACGCCGTCGGTGGCACCGTCGTGTTCCCCGGCACCGGCCTGGTCGACCTCGCCATCCACGCCGGTGACCAGGTCGGCACCGGTCTGCTCGACGAGCTGACCCTGCACGCGCCGCTCGTCGTCCCCGACGGCAGCATCGAGGTGCAGGTCGCCGTGGAGCCACCCGACCCGACCGGACGGCGTGCCGTCCAGGTGCACTCCCGGGAGCGGGACGACGCCCCGTGGACCCGGCACGCCACCGGTGTCCTGGTCGCCGGTGACACCACCGGCGTCGCCCTCACCGAGTGGCCCCCCGCCGACGCCGAACCCCTGCCGCTGGCCGGTCTCCACGACGACCTCGCCGCCGGCGGACTCGACTACGGCCCCACCTTCCAGGGCCTGCGCCGCGCCTGGCGTGCCGGTGCCGAACTCTTCGCCGAGGTCGACCTCCCCGACGGTACGGAGCACGACGGCTACGGCCTGCACCCGGCCCTCTTCGACGCCGGCCTGCACGTCCTCACCCGTGCCGAGGGCGACACCCCCCGGGGCCTGCCGTTCGCCTGGTCCGGGGTGACGCTGCACGCCACCGGCGCGACAAGCCTCCGGGTCCGGCTCACCCCCGCCGGCACCGGCGTGCGGATCGCGGTCGCCGACGCGCAGGGCGCACCCGTCGCCACCGTGCGGTCGCTGGTGCTCCGCCCGGTGCAGGTCACCGCCGCCACCGGCGTCGCCGACGCGCTCTTCGGCCTCGACTGGCAGCCCGTCGCCGTCACCCCGGCCGCGACCGCCCCCACCTGGGCCTGGCACCCCGACACCACCCCGCCCGGCGATGCCTCCACCACCGCTGCCGGCACCGGTGACCCCCTCGCCGGCAGCTCCCACGAGCTGGTGGTGCTGCGCGCCGGCGGGACCGACGACGTGCACGCCGAGGTGAACCGGGTGTTGGAGATCGCCAAGCGTTGGCTGGCCGGGGACGGCACCGCCACGCTCGTCGTGCTCACCCGGTACGCCGCCGGTGACGACGTGACCGACCTGGCCGGCGCGGCGGTCTGGGGTCTGCTGCGCTCCGCCCAGGCGGAGAACCCCGACCGGATCCTCCTCGTCGACGCCGACACCGACCGGCTCGACGACGTCCTCCCGCTGGCCCTGGCCACCGGTGACCCGCAGGTGCTGGTCCGCGACGGCGTCGTCCGGATCCCCCGGATCGTCCGGCGGGCGCTGCCCGCGACGCCGGCGGACACCCCGCTCTTCGGCACCGGCACGGTGCTTGTCACCGGCGCGACCGGCGCGCTCGGCGCGGCGGTGGCCCGGCACCTGGTGACGGCGCACGGGGTGCCCCGGCTGCTGCTGCTGTCGCGCAGCGGTACGGCGGCAGCCGGCGCCGACGACCTCGTCGCCGAGCTGACCGGGGCCGGTGCCCGGGTCGACCTGATCGCCTGCGACGTGGCCGACCGCGACCAGGTGACCGCCGCCCTGGCCGACGTGCCGGACCTGTCGGCGGTGGTGCACACCGCCGGCGTGCTCGACGACGGGGTGGTCTCGTCGTTGACACCGGCCCGGGTGTCGGGGGTGCTGCGCCCCAAGGTGGACGCGGCGATGCTGCTGGACGAGCTGACCCGGGACCGGGAGCTGTCGGCGTTCGTGCTCTTCTCGTCGCTGTCCGGTGTGCTGGGCGCACCTGGTCAGGGCAACTACGCGGCGGCGAACGCCTTCCTGGACGCCCTGGCGGTGACCCGTCGCGCGGCGGGACTGCCGGCCGTGTCGTTGGCCTGGGGGTTGTGGGGCACCGGTTCGGCGATGACCGACCGGCTCGGTGAGGCCGACCGGGAGCGGATGTCCCGGGGTGGGGTGCTGCCGTTGACGACCGGGGACGGGTTGGCGCTGCTCGACGCCGCCGTCGCCGGTGGACCGGCCACCCTCGTCCCGGCCCGGCTCGACGTACCGGCCCTGCGTACCCTGGGCGACCGGTTGGCTCCGGTGCTGCGTGGGCTGACCGGGCCGACCCGGCGTACCGCTGCCGCCGCCACCGCCGTGGACCGGCCGGACAGTGACTGGCTGGCCGGGCTGCCGGAGAACGAGCGGGTCGGGGCGGTCCGGCACCTGGTGCACACCCACGTCGCCGCCGTGCTCGGCCTCGCCGGTCCGGAGGCCGTGGAGGCGGACCGGACGTTCCAGAGCCTCGGCTTCGACTCGCTCACCGCCGTCGAGCTGCGCAACGCGCTCTCCACGGCCGTCGACCTGCGGCTGCCCGCCACCCTGATCTTCGACTACCCGACCCCGACCGCACTCACCGAGCTGCTGCACCGGGAGCTGACCGGCGCTCTCGACGTACCGCAGGAGCGGCGGACCGCCAGCACGGCGGTCGGTGACGACATGGTGGCGATCGTCGGGATGGCCTGCCGATACCCCGGCGGGGTCTCCTCGCCGGAGGACCTGTGGCGGCTCGTCGCCGAGGGCGGCGACGCGATCGACGGCTTCCCGACCGACCGGGGTTGGGATCTGGCCCGGCTCTACGACCCGACCGGCACCCGCCCCGACACCAGCTATGCCGACCAGGGCGGGTTCCTGCCCGGCGCGGCCGGCTTCGACCCGGCCTTCTTCGGCATCTCGCCCCGTGAGGCCGTCCTGATGGACCCGCAGCAGCGGCAGTTGCTTGAGGTCTCCTGGGAGGCGTTCGAGCGGGCCGGCATCGACCCCGCCTCGGTACGCGGCTCCGCCACCGGTGTCTTCGCCGGCCTGATGTACCACGACTACGTGACCGGGCACAGTGCCGGCAGCGTCGTCTCCGGCCGGATCGCCTACACCCTCGGCCTCGAAGGCCCCGCCGTGACCGTGGACACCGCGTGTTCGTCGTCGTTGGTGGCGATGCATCTGGCGGGTCAGGCGTTGCGGTCGGGTGAGTGTGATCTGGCGTTGGCCGGTGGGGTGACGGTGATGGCGACACCGGAGACGTTCGTGGAGTTCTCCCGGCAGCGGGGTTTGGCGCGGGACGGCCGGTGCAAGCCGTTCGCGGCGGGCGCCGACGGCACGGGCTGGTCCGAGGGCGTGGGTGTGCTGGTGCTCGAACGCCTCTCCGACGCACGCCGCCACGGGCACACGATCCTGGGCCTCGTCCGGGGCTCGGCGGTCAACCAGGACGGTGCGTCGAACGGCCTGACCGCACCGAACGGGCCGGCGCAGCAGCGGGTGATCCGGCAGGCCCTCGCCAACGCCCGGGTGTCGACCGCCGAGGTCGACGTGGTGGAGGCGCACGGTACGGGTACGACGTTGGGTGATCCGATCGAGGCGCAGGCGATTCTGGCGACGTACGGTCGGGAGCGGGAGCGGCCGTTGTGGTTGGGGTCGGTGAAGTCGAATCTTGGTCATACGCAGGCTGCTGCGGGTGTGGCGGGTGTGATCAAGATGGTGATGGCGATGCGGCACGGGGTAGTGCCGCGCACTCTGCATGTGGATGCGCCGAGCCCGCACGTCGACTGGTCCGCCGGTGACGTGCAGCTCGCCACCGAGGCCGTCGACTGGCCGGTCAACGGTCACCCCCGTCGGGCGGCGGTGTCGTCGTTCGGCATCAGCGGCACCAACGCCCACGTCATCGTCGAGGAGTACCCGCAACCGGAAGCCGCGCCCGAGCCGACGCCCGAGCCGGCAGTGGTGCTCTGGCCGCTGGCCGGCCGGTCCGCCGATGGCCTCACCGCCCAGGCTGCCCGGCTGCGGGACTTCCTTACCGACGAACGACCAGTCGACATCGGGCGCTCCCTCGCCGCCGGCCGGGCCGCCCTGGACCACCGGGGTGTGGTCGTCGGTGGCACCGCCCCCGACCTCGCCCCCGGCCTGGAGGCGCTGGCCGTCGGGGCCGGCCTGTCGGGTCGGGTGACCACCGGTCGGACGGCGGTGTTGTTCACCGGTCAGGGTGCGCAGCGGGTCGGCATGGGTCGTGAGCTGGCGGACGCCTTCCCGGTGTTCGCCGCCGCGTTGGACGAGGTGTGTGCGGCGTTCGCTCCCTTGTTGGGTGGTGATCTGCGGGAGGTGATGTTCGCCGATCCGGGTGGTGTGTTGGATCGGACGGGGTGGACGCAGCCGGCGTTGTTCGCGGTCGAGGTGGCCCTGTTCCGTCTGGCCCAGTCGTGGGGGTTGAAGCCGGATTTCGTGGCGGGTCATTCGATTGGTGAGTTGGCTGCGGCGTACGTGGCGGGGGTGTGGTCGCTGGAGGACGCGTGTCGGGTGGTGGCGGCGCGGGGTGGGTTGATGCAGGCGTTGCCGGCGGGTGGGGCGATGCTCGCCATCGCCGCGCCTCTCGACGAGTTGGATCTCGGTGACGTGGACGTGGCGGCGGTGAACGGTCCCCGGGCGGTGGTGGTGTCGGGCACCGAGGAGCAGATCGCCACGCTCGAAGCGTCGCTTGAGGTGAAGACGCGTCGGTTGCGGGTGTCGCACGCGTTCCATTCGCACCTGATGGATCCGATGCTGGCCGACTACGGGCGGGTGTTGGAGACGGTCACCGCCGATTCGGCCGCCATCGGGCTGATCTCCACCGCGACCGGTGAGCCGGCCACCGACGAACAGCTCGGTTCGGCCGCCTACTGGCAGGGTCAGGTCCGGGGCACGGTCCGGTTCGCCGACGCGGTCGCCGCGCTGGCCGCGCGGGGGGTGACCCGGTTCGTGGAGATCGGGCCGGACAGTGTGCTCACGGCGATGGTGGTCGACTGCGTCGACGACGCGGTGGCCATCCCGTTGCAGCGCCGGGACCGTGGGCAGGTGGCGGCGTACGCCACCGGGATGGCCCAGGCGTGGGTCAGCGGGATCGAGCTGGACTGGGCGGCGGTCAACCCGGGAGGCCGGCAGGTCGACCTGCCCACCTACGCCTTCCAGCACCAGCACTACTGGATGCAGGACATCGGGGCGGACCGGGACGTCACCGCCGCCGGTCTGCTCGACGCCGAACACCCGCTGTTGTCGGCTGTCACCACCCTGCCCGACACCGACGGGCTGATCGCCACCGGGCTGCTGTCCCGGCGTACCCACCCGTGGCTGGCCGAGCACGCGTTGGGCGACACGATCGTGCTGCCCGGCACCGGGCTTGTGGAACTCGCCGTGCGGGCCGGGGACCAGGTGGGCTGCGGCCGGCTGGCCGAACTCACCCTCCAGGCCCCGCTGGTCGTCCCGGCCGACGACGGCGTGCAGGTGCAGGTGGCCGTCGGTGCGCCCGACGACGAGGGCGGCCGGCCGGTCACCGTCTACTCCCGGCACCGGGACGCGCCGTGGACCCGGCACGCCACCGGGCTGCTCACCCCCGCCCGGACCAGCCCGCCGGCCGACCCGACGACCGCCTGGCCGCCGCCCGCCGCGACCCCTGTCGACTTCGACGGCCTGTACGAGCGGATGGCCGACGCGGGCCTGGTCTACGGCCCGGTCTTCCAGGGCCTGCGGGCCGCCTGGCGACACGGCGACGAGGTGTACGCCGAGATCGCGCTCCCCGGTGACGTGCTCGACGCCGACCGGTTCCACCTGCACCCGGCCCTGTTCGACGCGGCCCTGCACGCCATCGGGCTCACCCGGGGCGAGGGGACGACCGCCGTCCCGTTCACCTGGACCGGGGTGACCGTCCACGCCACCGGCGCGAGCGCCCTGCGGGTCACCGTCACCCCGGCCGGACCCGACCAGGTCGCCCTCACCCTCGCCGACCAGACCGGCGCGCCCGTCGCCCGGGTCGACTCGCTGGTGCTGCGGGAGATCGACGCGGGCCAGCTCGCCGCTGCCCGCGCCGGTCGACAGGAGCACCTCTACCGGGTCGACTGGACCCCGGTTCCGCTGCCCGCCACCCCGGCCACCGGCCGCTGGGCGCTTGTCGGCATGGACGAGTTCAAGGTGGCCGCCGCGCTGGACACCGTCGGTCTGCTCGCCGAGACCCACCCCGACCTGTCCACTCTCACCACCGCCCTGGACGCGGGCGGGGCCGTACCGGACGTGGTGCTGGTCGCCAGCGTGCAACCCGACTCGCGGGACCTCGCCGCCGGTGCCCGGCACACCACCGGGCAGCTCCTCACCCTGCTCCAGGGCTGGCTCGCCGACGACCGGTTGGCGTCGTCCCGGCTGCTGGTGCTCACCCACGGCGCGCAGGGCACCCCGGTCACCGAACCGGCCGCCGCGGCGGCCTGGGGTCTCGTCCGGTCCGCCCAGTCGGAGAACCCGGGCCGGATCGTCCTGGTCGACCTCGACGACCACGACGAGTCCGCGCAGACCCTCCCGGCGGTGCTGGCCGGCGGTGAACCGCAACTCGTCGTCCGCGAGGGCGTCGCCCACGCCGCCCGGCTGACGCCCGCCGCCGCCCCCGACGGCATCCCCGGCAGTGTCTTCACCGCCGAGGGCACCGTGCTGCTCACCGGGGCCGGCGGCACCCTTGGCCGGCTCGTCGCCCGACACCTGGTCGACGCGTACGGGGTGCGGCACCTGCTGCTGGCCAGCCGGCGCGGCCCCGACGCGGACGGGATGGCCGAGCTGTGCGCGGACCTCACCGCCCGTGGGGCGGAGGTCACCGTGGCCGCCTGCGACCTGGCCGACCGGGACGCGGTCGGCGCGCTGCTCGCAGGGGTGCCCGCCGACCACCCGCTGACCGCTGTGGTGCACGCCGCCGGGGTGCTCGACGACGGGGTCATCCCGTCGCTGACCCGGGACCGCCTCGACGCGGTGCTGCGCCCCAAGGTCGACGCCGCCACCCACCTGCACGAGCTGACCCGGGACGCGGGGCTCACCGCGTTCGTGCTGTTCTCCTCGGCGGCCGGGGTGCTCGGCGGGCCGGGGCAGGGCAACTACGCGGCGGCGAACGCCTTCCTCGACGCGCTGGCCGAGGCCCGGCGGGCGGCCGGGCTGCCCGCCCAGTCCCTGGCCTGGGGGCCGTGGGCCGGCGGTGGGATGGCCGACGACCTCGGCGGCACCGACCGGGCCCGGATGTCCCGGGGCGGGGTGCTGCCGATGTCCGCCGAGGAGGGGCTGGCCCTGCTGGACGCGGCGTTGGCCCGTACCGAGGCGGTGCTGGTCCCGGTCAAGGCCGACCTGCGCACCTCGGCGGAGGGCGAGGTGCCGCCGATCCTGCGCACCCTGGTCCCCCCGGTACGGCGGGCCGCGTCCTCAGGTACTGGCCGACCCGACCCAGCGGCGCTGCGGCGTACCCTCGGCGGGCTCGACGCCGACGGCCAGCAGGCGCTGCTGCGCGACCTGGTCCGGGCGTGCGCCGCGACGGTGCTCGGCCACGGCGGCCCGGACGACCTCGACCCGGCGCTGCGCTTCGTCGAGCTGGGCTTCGACTCGCTCACCGCGATGGAGCTGCGCAACGCCCTCAACGAGGCCACCGGGCTGCGACTGGCCACCGGGGTGGTCTTCGACCACGGCAGCGTCGACGAACTCGCCGCGCTGCTGCGGACCGAACTGGCCGCCCCACCGGCGCAGGACGGCGTCAGCACGGCCGACGCCGCCGACACGATGAGCGCGCTGTTCGGCGCCGCCGTCCGGGGCGGTCGGGTGCCGCAGGGCCTGGCGTTGCTCCACGCGGTGGCGGACATCCGGCCCAGCTTCGACGGGCCGGCCGACCTGCCGGAGATCCCCGCGCCCCGCCGGCTCGCCCGTGGCGACCAGGGGCCGGCGATCGCCTGTTTCCCCTCCCCGATGGCCCTCGGCGGAGACCAGCAGTACGCCCGGTTCACCGCCGAGTTCGGCGGCACCCGGGACGTGTGGACCCTGCCGGTGCCCGGTTTCGGCCGGGACGACAGCCTGCCCGCCTCGGCCGACGCGGCGGTACGGGTCTTCGCCGAGATGGTCCGCCCGATCGCCGAGCAGGGCCCGTACGTCATCGTCGGTTACTCCTCAGGTGGGCTGTTCGCCCACGCCACCGCCGGTGAGCTGGCGCGGCAGGGGTACGGCCCGACCGGGGTGGTGCTGCTGGACACCTACCTCACCACCGGCAGCACCACGGCGACGTTCTTCACCCACATGCTCGAATCGTTGCTGGACAAGGAGGCCACCTTCGGCGAGTTCAGCAGCGCCCGGCTGTCGGCGATGGGCCGCTACATCCGGTTGCTGGAGAGCTGCCCGGTCGAGGCGATCGACCCGCCGGTGCTCTTCGTCCGGCCGCAGGAGTCGATCGTGCCCGGTGCCGACGACGACGGGTGGCGGGCCACCTGGGAGACCCCGCACACGCTCCGGGAGGTGCCCGGCGACCACTTCACCATGATGGAGGGTCAGGCCGGCACGACCGCCGACGTGGTGCGGGACTGGATCGCACAGTGACGACAGCGGGAGTGGACGACATGGCACTGGCACCGACCGCCAAGGGCACCGTCGAGTTCGGCGAGCACCGGACCTGGTACCGGGTGACCGGCGAGCTGCACGACGGCCGGCCGCCGCTGGTGGTGCTGCACGGTGGTCCCGGCAGCACCCACGACTACCTGCTCAACCTGGCCGAGCTGAGCCGGTCCGGCCGGCCGGTGGTGCACTACGACCAGCTCGGCAACGGCGGCTCCACCCACCTGCCGGGCCGGGGCGCCGACTTCTGGACCGTGGAGCTGTTCCTCGCCGAACTGGACAACCTGCTGCGCCGGCTCGGCATCGCCGAGGAGTACGTGCTGCTGGGGCAGTCCTGGGGCGGGGTGCTGGCGGCGGCGCACGCGGTACAACGGCCCGCCGGGCTGCGCGGCCTGGTGATCGCCAACGCGCCCGCGTCGTACCCGCTGTGGCTGCCGGAGCTCGACGTGCTGCGGGCGGCGCTGCCCCCGGGCGTGGACGCGACGCTGCGCCGGCACGAGGCCGCCGGCACCACCGGCAGCCCCGCGTACACGGCGGCGATGATGGTCTTCTACCAGCGGCACGTGTGCCGGTGCAAGCCGCTGCCGCCGGAGCTGATGGCCTCGTTCATGGAGATCAACGGCGATCCGACCGTCTACCACGCGATGAACGGGCCGAGCGAGTTCCACATCATCGGCACGCTGCGCGACTACTCGCTCGTCGACCGGCTGCCGCAGATCGACGTGCCCACCCTGGTCGTCAGCGGCGAGCACGACGAGGTCACCCCGGCGGCGGTACGCCCCTTCCACGACCTGGTTCCCGGGGCCCACTGGGAGATCATCGAGGGGGCCAGCCACCTGCCCCACCTGGAGACCCCGGAGCGGTTCACCGAGCTGCTCACCCAGTTTCTCGACAAGCTCTGAGCCGCGCGGTCCCACACGGGCCGCGCCGACGCCCGCGCCGCCGGTCCAGGCGGGGCGGCGTCCCGGTTCGGATGGCGCGGTGTCCCGGTCAGGCGGCGCGGGCGTCGTAGGCCGCGCGGTGGGCGTGCACGTCGTCCAGGTGGGTCTCGGCCCAGGTCTTGAGGCCGCGCATCGTCTCGTGCAGGGAGAAGCCGAGGTCGGTCAGCTCGTAGCTGACGGTGACCGGCACCGTCGGCGTGACGGTGCGGCTGACCAGGCCGTCACGTTCCAGGGAGCGCAGCGTCTGGGTGAGCATCTTCTGGCTGACCCCGGCCAGCAGGCGGGACAGCTCCGAGTAGCGCATCGGCCGGGGAGTGCCGGCGCAGTCCGCGCCGAACCGGTGCGAGCCGTCGGTGCGCAGCGCGGCCAGCACCAGCGCGACCCACTTGTCGGAGATCCGGGCGAGCAGCTCCCGACTGGGACACTGCGCCATGAAGGCGTCGTACGCCACCGTCGTCTCCGCCCTGCGCTGGGCCGCCGTCCTCGTCGCCATCGGCCGTTCCTCCCGTGCCCGGTGCGTTACGCACCTTCAGGTGCCTACTTACCGGCAGAAAGCTACCTCGCGGATAGTGGTCGGGCAGCACTCCGTTCACCACGAAAGCCCGAGGTAACCGCATGCTCACCCGATCTCTGCCCGGCGGCACCTGGACGCTGGGCGACCTGACCGTCACCCGGTTCGGCTACGGCGCCATGCAGCTCGCCGGCCCCGGGGTGATGGGACCGCCCGCCGATCCCGACGGCGCGCTCGCCGTCCTGCGGGAGGTGGTCGCCCTCGGCATCACCCACATCGACACCAGCGACGCCTACGGACCGCACGTCACCAACCGGCTGATCCGGGCGGCCCTGCACCCGTACCCCGAGGGGTTGCACCTGGTGACCAAGGTCGGCGCGACCCGGGACGGGCAGGGCGGCTGGCCCCCGGCCCGGGAGCCGGCGCAACTGCGCCAGGCCGTGCACGAGAACCTGGAGAACCTCCGGGTGGAGACGCTCGACCTGGTCAACCTCCGGCTCGGCGACGCCACCGGACCCCGGCCCGGCCCGCTCGCCGAACCGTTCGAGGCGCTCGTCGCGCTCCAGCAGCAGGGCCTGATCCGGCACCTGGGGCTCAGCAACGTGACGGCCGACCAGGTCGCCGAGGCGCAGGCCATCGCCCCGATCGTCTGTGTGCAGAACCTCTACAACCTCGCGTACCGCCGGGACGACGCGCTGATCGACCGGCTCGCCGGGCAGGGGGTGGCCTACGTGCCGTACTTCCCGCTGGGTGGCTTCAGCCCCCTGCAGTCCGCGGCGCTCTCGGCCGTGGCCGCCCGGCGGGACGCCATGCCGATGGCGGTCGCCCTGGCCTGGCTGCTGCAACGGTCACCCAACATCCTGCTCATCCCCGGCACCTCGTCGGTGGCCCACCTGCGGGAGAACGTCGCCGGCGCGGGGCTCGTGCTCACCGCCACCGACCTGACCGAACTGGACGCGATCGGCGGTTGACCGCCGCTGCCCGGCCCGCCGGGCCGGGCACGGAAAGTGCCCGTGACCGACCCGGTCACGGGCACCTCGTCGTACGCCGGCTGCTCACACGGGAGCGGGAGCACCGCGCATGTCGTTCAGCACGCTCCACAGCGTGTGCGGGGTGGCGAACGTCTCCATCGACATCGCCTCGTCGACGAACCGCACGGCGTACTCGCTCTCCAGGGTGGCCAGCAGCTCGACCATGGCGAGGGAGTCCAGGCCCGAGTCGCGCAGGCTGGTGCCGGCCAGCAGGGGCTCCTCGGGGTCGAGGAAGGGCAGGTGCTGGCGCAGGATGGCCTCGAACCGTTGATCCCACATGTCCGCGATTCCTTCCGGTGCAGGGTGGGAAAACGCTAACAACGGCTGCCCTGCGGTGACGACCCGACAATCTTCCGGTCCCCGGCGGAGCCGGGTAAGGGATGGTTAGGGGGGTCGATGCGGGTGGGGGCGGCCGGGGTCGCCGCTACGCTCCGGCCATGAGTCGAGAGAACTTCGCGCGCACGCACGCCTCGGTGGAGACGTTGCACGAGTTCCTGTTGGCGGGCGCCCGGCTGACGCCCGACAAGCCGGCCGTCATCCAGGTCGTCGGCGGCGAGGTCGGCTCCATCTCATACCGTCAGCTTGCCCAGCGTGTGGACGGTTACGCCGCCGCCCTCGACGAACTCGGCCTGGACATCGGCGACCGGGTGATCCTGGAGTCGGACACCTCCCCGACCGCGATCGCCGTGTTCCTGGCCTGTTCCTCGCTGGGTCTGACCTTCATCCCGGTCAGCCCGGAGACGCCGGCCCAGCGGCTCGCGCTGATCGCCGAGAGCACCGCCGCGGCGCTGCACCTGCAACCCGTCGACGGACGCCGGGAGGGGGTACCCGCGCCGATGGGGACCGCCCGGTTCGGCCCGGACGGCATCCAGGTCGAGCGGACGCCCGCGCCGCGTACCCGGCACCGCCGGGAACTGGTGCCCACCGACCCGGCCTACATGATCTTCACGTCCGGCACCACCGGCCGCCCGAAGGGCGTGGTGATGAGCCACCGGGGGGTGCTCGCCTTCTTCCGGGGCATGCTGCGGCACGGCATCGTCTCCGCCGAGGACCGGGTCGCCACCACCTCGCCGCTGCAGTTCGACTTCTCGCTGCTCGACATCGGGCTGGCGCTGGGCAGCGGCGCGGCCGTGGTGCCGGTGCCCCGCGCGCTGCTGCGCTGGCCGCGCCGCTTCGTGCAGTTCCTCGCCGACAGCGGCGCCACCCAGGTCAACGGGGTCCCGTCGATCTGGCGGGGGGTGCTGCGGCACGAGTTCGCCGGGCTGGCCGCGCTCGGCGAGCAGATCCGCGGGGTGCTCTACTCCGGTGAGAACTTCCCCCTGCCGGAGATGCGCGAGCTGCAACGCGCCCTGCCGCACGCCCGGGTGGTCAACTGCTTCGGCAGCAGCGAGTCCATCGCCGCGTCGTTCACCGACGTGCCGAACCCGCTGCCCGACGACGTCGACCGGATCTCCATCGGGCACGCCCACCCGGGCGCGGAGATGCTGCTGATCGACGAGGACGGCCGGCCGGTCGACTCCCCGGGGGCCGTCGGGCAGATCCACCTGCGCAGCGCCGCCCTGTTCCACGGCTACTGGAACGACCCGGAGGCCACCGCCGCCGCGCTGGTCCCCGACCCGCTCAACCCGGCCACCGGTCAGGTCGTCTTCCGCACCGGAGACCTGGCGTACCGGGGCGAGGGCGGGGAGTTGTACTTCATCGGCCGGGTCGACTCTCTGGTCAAGGTCCGCGGCAACCGGGTCGAGCTGGGTGAGGTGGAGCGTCGGGTCCGGGACTTCCCGGGCATCGCCGGGGCCGCCGCGCTGATGCTGCCCCAGGAGGGCAAGGACCCGGTGCTCGCCGTGTTCGTGGTGCTCGACGAGGGCGTCACCGGCGTGGAGGAGATGGAACTGGGCGCGTTCTGCCTGGAGGCGCTGCCCGACTACATGGTGCCGCAACAGGTGCGGGTCCTCGACGAGCTGCCGGTCAACGCCAACGGCAAGGTCGACCGCCGCGCCCTCGCCGCCCGCGCCGGGCAACCCACGCAAGCCTGACCCCGCTGGGTCGGCCCCGCTGGGTCGGCTCCGCGAAGGGCTGGCCC
Source organism: Micromonospora sp. DSM 43699 (assembly GCF_055517075.1). Taxonomy (NCBI): domain Bacteria; kingdom Bacillati; phylum Actinomycetota; class Actinomycetes; order Micromonosporales; family Micromonosporaceae; genus Micromonospora; species Micromonospora sp. DSM 43699. The sequence continues at coordinate 44,566 of NZ_JBTMMT010000022.1, read as the reverse complement.
CGCGCCCCGAAACGGCCCCTGGCCGGTCCCTTCAGGAGGGGGACCGGCCAGGGGTTCCGTCTGCTGACGCCGAGCCCCGCCCCGGGTTCTCGGGCGCACAGTTTCGTTGTTGTAGTGGCATCGGACCGTTCGGATACCACTACAACAACGAAACTGTGTCGATCATGGGGCTTCCGGCGCGGGGTTCCCGGGAGCGGGGTTCCGGCGCGGGGCTTCCGCGGTGGCCGGAGCGGGCTGGTCAGTGTTCGGCGGCCTCGCGGGCCAGCCGGGCGCGGTCCACCTTGCGGTTGGAGTTCAGCGGGAACTCCGGCAGGTGCCGGTACGAGCGCGGCAGCATGCCCTTCGGCAGGATCTTCCGCAGCTGCCGGGCCAGCTCCGCCGGGGCGGTCGGCTCCCCGGTGTAGAAGACCACCAGTTCGGTGCCGCCGGCTGCGGCGCGGGCCACGGTGACCGCGTCCTCGATGCCGGGGCAGTCGCGCAACGCGTGCTCGATCTCGGCCAGCTCCACCCGCCAGCCGTGCACCTGCACCTGGGAGTCCAACCGGCCCAGGTAGATCAGTTCCTTGTTCTCCAGCCGCCGGACCCGGTCGCCGGTGCGGTACCAGCGTCGGCCGTCGCGGACCAGGAACCGGCCCTGGTCGTCGGCCGGATCGAGGTAGCCGGGGGTGAGCTGCGGGCCGGTGATGCAGAGCTCGCCCTCCACCTCGCTGGCGGCGCCGTCGGCGTCGAGCAGCACCCCGTCGTGCCCGTCGTGCAGGGCGCCGATCGGGACCAGGCCGTTGACGCAGAGCCCCGGCGAGGTCTGCGGCGACCAGCGGTGCCCGGTGATGGTGACGGTCAGCTCGGTGGGGCCGTAGATGTTCTCCAGGGTCGACCCGGGGGCCGCCGCCTGCCAGTCCACCGCGTCGGCGGCGTGCAACGCCTCCCCGGCGAAGAAACTCCACCGCAGTGACGGCATCGCCGCCGCGGTCAGCCGGTCGGTCCGCCGGACCAGGGTGATCGCGCTGGGGGTGGAGAACCACACGGTCAGGCCCCGCTCGGCGACGAACTTCGGCACGTCCCGGTAGGCCACAGGCGGCACCGGATGCACGCTCGCCCCGGCACCCCAGGCGCAGAACAGGTCGAACATCGCGCAGTCGAAGTTCAGGTCGAACGACTGGGAGAACCGGTCGTCGGACCCGAAATCGTACCTGTCGTCCAGCACCGAGAAGTAGTGCCGCAGGTTGCCGTGGGTGATCGGCACCCCCTTGGGCCGCCCCGTCGAGCCGGAGGTGAACAGCACGTAGGCCACGTCGTCGGGGCCGGCGGGGCGGGGCGCGGCCAGCGGCGTCGCCGAGGCCACCGGCAGCCGCAGCCCGGCACCGCTGCCGCGCGGGTCGACCACCGGCGCGAACACCGGCACCCCGGCCACCGCGTCACCCATCTCCGCCCGGACCGCCAGCCCGGCGTCGTCGAGCAGCAGGACGGAGACCCCGCACGCGGTGAGCATTCCGGCGGTCCGCGCCGCCGGGAACTCAGGGTGCAGCGGCACGGCGGTCGCGCCGACGTACAGGGTGGCGAGCAGCCCGGCGTACGACTCCAGGGTCTTGCCGGCCAGGATGCCGACCACCCGGGGTGGCCCGTCCGGGCCGACGGCCAGCGCCCCCGCCCAGCGCAGCGCGGTGGCGTGCAGCTGCTCGTAGCTGACCGGGCCGGTGGGCAGGTGCAGGGCGGTGGCCCGGGGCGCGGCGGCCAGCCCCTGGAGGAACCGGCCGTGCAGGGCGTAGTCGGTGTGCTGGGTCATCTCGTCCTCCGTGCTCTGCCGGTGCTCAGGCGGCCACGGTGCGGCGGATCGGCCGCATCGCCCGTCGCGGGTCCACGATGGTGGTCCGGAAGTTGCGGACGGTGGCGCCGACCCGGCCCCACAACCGGTCCGGTCCGCAGACGTGCACCGTCTCCACCCCGGACCGTTGGAACGTGGCGACCACCTCCGGCCAGCGCACCGGAGTGACGATCCCGTCCAGCAGCATGGCCCGTACGCCGTCGGCGGTGGTGCGTACCGTGCCGTCCTGGTCGGCGACGACCGGGATCTGCGGGTCGGTGAAGTGCAGCGACCCGAACAGCTCCGCCTCCACCCGGTCGCGCAGCGGCTGGAACGCGGCGGCGTGCAGCGGCGGGTCCATCACGTACAGCGGCAGTCCACCGCCGGCCCGCAGCCGCTGCGTCAACCACTCGGTGCGCCGCTCGTGCAGGGTCACCATCCAGAAGTCGGTGTCCACGTAGCAGGAGATCTCGTACCACTCGCCGGCCTCGTCCAGCTCGGCCAGGATCTCCCGCAGCCGCTCGGCCGGGGTACGGACGAACGACATCGTCACCACCCCCCGCTGCTCGGCGGTGAAGTACTCCGTCTCGATCCGGGACAGCCGGGCGGTCATCCGGACCGCCTCGGCGAAGTCCAGCGCGCCGCTGAACACGGCGGCGGCCTTGCCACCGAAGCTGGGCCCGGCGATCAGGTCCGGACGCAGGTCCATGGTCCGCTCCGCCCAGCGGGCCAGCGCCACGCAGTTGACCAGGAAGGCGACCTGGGCGTACTCGGAGTAGTCGCTGTCGCTGTCCCGGTAGCTGGCGAACAGGTCGTACTCCAGGGCGTCGCTGGCGGCGGCGAGCAGTTCGCGGGCGTCCCGGTCGATGAGCATGAACTTCGCGACGTCGGCGAAGTCGCACGGACCCATCCCGGGAAAGACGATGGCGCTTGTCATCTGGGGCGTCCTTGTCGTCGGGGCAGACCGGCGCGGGCGCGGTCGGCGGGGGAGCCGGGCGGTGGGGTCACCGGGGGAGCTTGGCGAGGGCCTGCTCGATGCGGACCAGCGCGTCGGCGACGTGCGGCACGGCCAGCGGGTCGGCGGCGGTCTGGGTCTGCCGCTGCTGCTCGGGGGTGTCGCCGTAGAGCATGCTGGTCGCGGCGCGGAAGCGCAGCGCCTCCGGCCGGTCGCCGAAGTGGTGGCCGGAGAGCACCGCGACGCCCAGCTCCTCCAGCAGGTAGTGCTGCAACGTGGCACCGTCGGTGACGCCCTGCTCGGCCAGCGGTTCGCGCAGCGGCGCGAAGTCCGGGTAGACGTAGAACGCGCCGGTCGGCGGCCGGCAGGTGGCGCCCGCGTCCACCATGATCCGGTGCACCGCGCCGGCCACCGCGCCGTGCAGCGCGGCGTCCTCGGTCAGCCGCTCGCGGATCTCCGGCGGCTCGGCGAAGGCGTACCGGGCCACCGACTGCATCGGTCCGGCCAGGGTGGACCAGATCTCGCTGGCCACCGCGGCGACGTCGGCGCGGATCCGCCCGCCCCACCCGCCGACCGGGAACCGGGCGGCCCCGATCCGCCAGCCGCCGAGGGCCAGGTTCTTGCTCAACCCGGTGATCACCACGGTCCGCCGGGGAGCGATCTCGGCCGGGGAGAGCAGGTCGGTCCCCGGGGTGTGCAGGATGTCCCGGTAGATCTCGTCCGAGACGATCAGCAGGTCCTCCTCCTCGGCGATCGCGCACAGCTCCCGGACCAGCTCGTCCGGGGCGTGCGTGCCGGTCGGGTTGTCCGGCGAGGTGAGCACCAGGATGCGCGGGTCGTGACCGAGCACCCGGGCGGCGTGGATCGTCTCCCGCAGCGCCGTCGGGTCGGGCACCCCACCGCAGGAGTCCGGGATCGGCACCCCCAGCACGGTCTTGCCGGCCAACCGGGCCTGCGGGGCGTAGGTCACCCAGCTCGGGGCGGCGACCAGGGTGTCCCCGCCGACCACCAACTGCAGGGCCATCAGCAGCGGCTTGCTGCCCGGCGCGATGATCACCTGGTCAGCCTCGGTGGGCAGCCGACGGCGGGAGAAGTACCCGGCCACCGCGTCGCGGGTGGCCGGGTCACCGACCACCGGCCCGTACGCGTTGCGGTCGGCGCCCTCGGTCAGCGCCCGCGCCAGCGGCGGGAACACCGGCAGGCGGGACTCGCCGAAGCCCAGGTGCACGATGGACTCGCCGGCGGCGATCCGCTGCGCGACCAACTGGTCGAGCGCGAGGTTGGGCGAGATCTTCCGGCCGGCCATGGCCAGCTCCCTTCGGGGTGGGTACGTGTTCAGGCGGTGACGGCCACGCCGGGGCGGGCCGTGCTGGGGCTGACCGCGGCGAGGATGTCCGCCGGGGCGCTCGGATCGAGTTCCAGGTCGCTCAGCCAGGCCGCGTCGGCCGACCAGCGGGCCCGGAACGGTCGGCCGACCAGCCGCCGGTCGCGGGCCTGGATCAACCGGAGCTGGAAGAAGTCGCCGTCCGGGGTCCGCTCGACGCCGTCGACGAGCACCTTGCCGGGGGTCGCCGACATGACCGGCCCGCGCACCGTCCGGGCCAGGCCGGGCAGATCCTGGTACGCGGTGCGGAAGATGTCGGCGGCCCGGGTCAGCGGCACCTGGAAGTAGTCCCGGGGACCGGTGTCCCGCTCGACGAACATGTAGTAGGGCACCGCACCGACGGCCAGCTCGGCACGCCACATCTCGCTCCAGGCGCGGGCGTCGTCGTTGACGTACCGGATCAGCGGGGCCTGGCAGTAGACCACCGCCCCGGTCGACCGGATCCGGGCGATGGCCCGGGTGGCGACCTCGGTGGCCAGTTCCCGGGGGTGGCTGAAGTGCGCCATCACCGCGACGTTGCGGCCGGACGCGACCACCTGCGCGAACAGCCGCAGCAGGTCGTCGGCGTCGCTGTCGGAGACGAACCGGTACGGCCAGTAGGCGACCGCCTTGGTGCCGAACCGGATGGTGCGGACGGTGTCCACCTTCAGCAGCGGCTCCACGTGGCTGCGCAGCCGCTCCGTCGACATGATCATCGGATCGCCCCCGGTGACCAGCACGTCGGTCACCGCCGGGTGCCGGTGCAGGTAGGTCACCAACTGCTCCGGGCCGGGCGCGGCGAACCGCAGGTCGGCGTCCCCGACGAACTGCGCCCATCGGAAGCAGTAGGTGCAGTACGCGTGGCAGGTCTGCCCCTGCTGCGGGAAGTAGAGCACCGTCTCCCGGTACTTGTGCTGCATGCCCGGCAGCTCCTGGCCGTCCAGGCTCGGCACGTTGTGCTGCTGCTGCCCGGACGGGTGCGGGTTGAGCCCGGCCCGGATCCGGGCCACCTCACCGCGCAGCCCCTTGCGGTCGCCGGCGCGCAGCAGGTCGCCGACGATCCGCTCGTCGGCGGCGGCGAGCATGCCGTGCTGCGGGAACACCAACCGGAAGATCGGGTCGTCCGGGATGCGGTCCCAGTCGATCAGGTGCGACAGGACGTATTCGTTGACCCGGAACGGCAGCACCTGGGAAATGGTGCGGATCGCGTGCAGATTGTCGGCCGACAATCCGTACCGGGTCCCCAGCTCATCGATGTGGTGCGGCCCGAAGGAGTGGAACCGCCCCGGATCGGCGGTCGTGGAAACGAGCAGGGACATCAACCATCCTCCATGGGGGGTTGCGCCCACCGACGTGGCGTGACTCGATCACCGGTGCGCGCCCGCGAGAATCGCTCGACGGTCAACAGCGCGTTGTCTCGTCCACACGCTAGTGGTGGGCCGTCGACCCGAACCCCTAACGACACCCCAGAGCCGCCCCTTAGCGGGCCCGGTAGGGGGAGGCTAGGGGCGTCGCGGGGGTGTAGGTGGATTTCCTTTCCTGATTACGTATCCCTCGCCTGGTCCGGCCGGCGCCCGGCGTGTCGCCCGGATACGCCGTACCGCGCCGAGCGGCCGAACTGACATCGACGCCAGCGCCGGATCACGTGCGCCCGGTGCGACTTGAGGGAGTGTCCCGTGACGATCGATCAGGAGATCCGCAAGTATCCGTTCAGCGAGTCGCCCGGGATCGACATCGACCCGACGTACGGGTTGCTGCGCAGCACCGAGCCGCTGGCCCGGGTGCAGTTGCCGTACGGCGAGGTGTCCTGGCTCGCCACCCGGTACGAGGACGTCAAGACCGTGCTGACCGACCCGAGGTTCAGCCGGGCCGCGGCGCAGGGCCAGGACCAACCCCGGCTGCGCGAGGAGATGACCTACGAGGGCATCATCGGCCTCGACCCGCCGGACCACACCCGGCTGCGCAAGCTGGCCGGCAAGGCGCTTACCGCCCGCCGGGTCAACGGGATTCGCGAGGACGCGCAGCGGATCGCCAACGAGTACGTCGACGACATGATCGCCAAGGGCTCCCCCGGCGACCTGGTGGAGATGTTCGCGCTGCCCTTCCCGATCACGGTGATCTGCGAACTGCTCGGGGTGCCGTTCGAGGACCGGGCCCAGTTCCGGATCTGGACCGAGGGGCTGACCAGCACCAGCGAGCAGCTCATGAGCTACGTGGAGCAGCTCTTCGGCTACATGGGCAACCTGGTCGCCCAGCGCCGTGAGCAGCCCACCGACGACCTGCTCGGCGCGTTGGTCAAGGCCCGCGACGAGGGTGACCGGCTGACCGAGCAGGAACTGCTCTCCATCGCCGGGGTCGGGCTGCTGCTCACCGGGGTCGAGACGGTCTCCACGCACATCCCCAACTTCGTCTACGCGCTGCTGACCAGGCCGGAGCTGATGGCGCAGCTGCGCGCCGACCGGAGCCTGGTGCCGGCGGCCGTGGAGGAACTGCTGCGGATGATCCCGCTCAACCCGGCCGCGATGTTCCCCCGCTACGCGGTGGAGGACGTGGAGCTGAGCGGGATCACCGTCCGCGCCGGGGAGCCGGTGCTGGTCTCCCTGCCCGGGGCCAACCGGGACCCGGAGATCTTCGACGACCCGGAGGCCTTCGACTTCACCCGCGAGCAGAACCCGCACGTCGCGTTCGGTCACGGCCCGCACCACTGCCTCGGCGCGCAGCTCGCCCGGATGGAGCTCCAGGTGGCTCTGCACACCATCCTGGACCGGTTCCCCGAGCTGAGCCTGGCCGACGGCGACGCGGGCGTGGCGTGGAAGTCCGGCCTGCTGGTCCGGGGCCCGAACAAGCTGCTGGTGTCCTGGTGAGCGCGGTGGACACCGGTTGGACGGTCACCGTCGACCGGGAGGCCTGCATCGGCACCGGGGTCTGCGCCGGCGCGGCCCCCCGCCAGATCGAGATCCGGGACGGCAAGGCCTCCGCCCTGGCCCCCCGGACCTCGCCCGACGAGGCGGTCATCGACGCCGCCGACATGTGCCCGATGTCCGCGATCACGGTCCGCGACGCCGCCTCCGGCGCGCTGCTCGCGCCCGAGGAGTGAACCACCGCCCCGACCGGTGACCCCACCGGTCGCCGCGAGGCCGCCGCGACCGGTCCCCCCTACCGGTCGCGGCGGCCTTGCCGTGATCGGGCGCCGCAAGCCGACACACCGAGCCGGGCGTCGAACCCGGAGACCTAGTGGAGCGTGCCATGAGCGAGTCCGTGAACCCCACCGGTGCCGAGCCCGACGCGCTGTCGGCACTGCGGCGGCGGCTGGACGGCCGCACGGCCGACGAGCAGGACCGGGCGCTCACCGCCCTGGTCCGGGAGCAGGCCCGCGACGTGCTGCGGACCGTGCTGCCGGACGGCCCGGACGCCGTCGAACCGGGCCGGCCCTTCCGCGACCTGGGCTTCGACTCGCTCGCCGCGGTCGAGCTGCACCGCCGGCTCACCGCCGCCACCGGCCTGGACCTGCCGGTCACGCTGGTCTTCGACCATCCGACGCCGCAGGCGGTCGGGCGGCTGCTGCGCACCCTGCTCGGCGGGGATGCCGCGCCCGCCCCGGCCGCCGCGCCGCTGCGCCGGGCCGACGACGACGAGCCGATCGCCGTGGTCGGTATCGGCTGCCGATACCCCGGGCACAGCGCCTCCGCCGACGACCTGTGGCGGCTGGTCTTCGAGGGCCGGCACGTCATCTCGGACTTCCCGACCGACCGGGGCTGGGACACCGACGGCCTCTTCGACCCGGACCCGGGCAAGCCGGGCAAGACCTACGTCCGCCAGGGCGGCTTCCTGGAGGGGGCGGCCGAGTTCGACGCGGACTTCTTCGGCATCAGCCCGCGCGAGGCGATGACGATGGACCCGCAGCAGCGGCTGGTGCTGGAGACCGCCTGGGAGGCGTTGGAGGACGCCGGCATCGACTCGGCGTCGCTGCGCGGCAGCCAGACCGGCGTCTTCATCGGCGCCGAGCCGCAGGAGTACGGCCCCCGGCTGCACGAGGCCCCGGAGGGTCTGGACGGCTACCTGCTCACCGGCAACGCGCCGAGCGTGGTGTCCGGCCGGCTCGCCTACACCTTCGGTTTCGAGGGTCCCACCCTGACCGTGGACACCGCCTGCTCGGGTTCCCTGGTCGCCCTGCACCTGGCCTGCCAGGCGGTCCAGCGCGGGGAGTGCACGACCGCGCTCGCCGGTGGGGTCGCGGTGATGGTGCACCCGGGCGCGTTCACCGCGTTCAGCCGGCAGCGGGGCCTCGCCCCGGACGGGCTGTGCAAGCCGTTCGCGGCGGCGGCCGACGGCACCGGCTGGGCCGAGGGCGTGGGCATCCTGGTGCTGGAGCGCCTCTCCGACGCCCGGCGCAACGGCCACCGGGTTCTCGGGGTGATCCGTGGGTCGGCGATCAACCAGGACGGCGCGTCCAACGGGTTGACCGCCCCGAACGGGCCGTCCCAGCAGCGGGTGATCCTGTCCGCCCTGGCCTCGGCCGGGCTGGCCGCCACCGACGTGGACATGGTCGAGGCGCACGGCACCGGCACCCGGCTCGGCGACCCGATCGAGGCGCAGGCGATCATCGCCACCTACGGCCGGGAACGCCCCGCCGACCGGCCGCTCTGGCTCGGCTCGCTGAAGTCCAACATCGGTCACTCGCAGGCCGCCGCCGGGGTGGCCGGGGTGATCAAGGTGCTGATGGCGATGAAGCACCGGGTGCTGCCGCGTACCCTGCACGTCGACGCGCCCACCCCCAACGTCGACTGGTCCGCCGGCACCGTCGCCCTGCTCACCGAGGCCCGCGAGTGGGCCGACCCGGGCCGGCCGCGCCGTGCCGGGGTCTCCTCGTTCGGGGTCAGCGGCACCAACGCGCACGTCATCGTCGAGGAGCCCCCGGCGGTCGACGACGAGGCGGTGCCCGAGGTGCCGCAGCTGCCCGGCGAGGTGCTGCCGGTGGTGTTCTCCGCCCGGGACGGGGCGGCGCTGCGGGACCAGGCCGCCGCGCTGCTCGCCACCGTGGACACCGGCGCGGACGCCCCGGAGCTGCGCGACGTCGCCTACTCGCTGGCGACCACCCGTACCGCGTTGGAGCACCGGGCGGTGCTGGTGGCCCGGGACCGGGCCGGCGTCGTGCGGGACCTGGCCACCCTCGCCGACGGCGGCACCGTGCCCGGCGTGGCCCTGGGCCAGGTCACCGGCGGTGGGCTCGGGTTCCTCTTCACCGGCCAGGGCAGCCAGCGGCTCGGTGTCGGCCGGCAGTTGTACGGCAGCCACCCCGTCTACGCCGCCGCCTTCGACGCCGCCTGCGGCTGGTTGGACCTGCAACTGGACGTGTCGCTCGCCGACGTCCTGTTCGCCGGGCCCGGCACCGCCGAGGCGGCCCTGCTCGACCAGACCGCCTACACCCAGTGCGCGCTGTTCGCCGTGGAGGTGGCCCAGTTCCGGCTGCTGGAATCCTGGGGGGTCCGGCCCGACCTGCTCGCCGGGCACTCGATCGGTGAGCTGGCCGCCGCCCACGTCGCCGGGGTGCTCTCCCTGGAGGACGCGGCGCTCCTGGTCGCCGCGCGCGGCCGGCTCATGCAGCAGCTTCCCGCCGAGGGCGTGATGGTCTCGGTGCAGGCCACCGAGGAGCAGGTCCGCCCGTTGCTCGTCGGCCGCGAGGCGCAGGTGGGCCTGGCGGCGGTGAACGGTCCGACCTCGGTGGTGGTCTCCGGTGCCGAGGACGCCGTGCAGGAGGTGGTCGCCGCCCTCGCCGCCGCCGGGCACAAGACGAAGCGGCTGAAGGTCAGCCACGCCTTCCACTCGCCGCTGATGACGCCGATGCTCGCCGAGTTCGGCCGGCTCGCCCACGTGCTCAGCTACCGTCCGCCGACCATCCCGGTCGTCTCCACGGTCACCGGTCGGCCGGTGCTCTCCGGTGAGCTCTGCGATCCCGAGTACTGGGTGCGGCACGTCCGCGACAGCGTCCGGTTCGCCGACGCGGTCCGGGTGATGGCCGACGAGGGGGTCGGCACCTTCCTCGAACTCGGGCCGACCGGTGTGCTCTCCGCGATGGGTCCGGCCTGCCTGGCCGAGGACGCCGACGCGGTCTTCACCCCGCTGCTGCGCGCCGACCAGGACGAGGAGACCGACGTCGTGGCCGCCGTCGCCCGCGCCCACGTGCGGGGGGTGCAGGTGGACTGGGCCGCGTTCTTCTCCGGGCGCGGCGCGCGCCGGGTGGCGCTGCCCACGTACCCGTTCCAGCGTCGCCGGTTCTGGATGGAATCCGGTGGGGGCAGCGCCGACGCGACCGGCTTCGGCCAGCTCGCCGCCGGGCACCCGCTGGTCGGTGCGGTCGTCGGCCTGGCCGGCGGCGACGGGGTGGTGCTCACCGGCCGGGTGTCGCTGCGTAGTCACCCGTGGCTGGCCGACCACACCATCTCCGGGGTGGCGCTGCTGCCCGGCACCGCCTTCGTCGAGCTGGCGGTCCGCGCCGGCGACCAGGTCGGCTGCTCGACAGTGGAGGAGCTGACCCTGGAGGCCCCGCTGGCGCTCGACGAGCGCGGCGTCGCCCTCCAGGTGGTCGTCGGCGCCGCCGACCCGGCCGGCCGCTACCCGGTGGCCGTCTACTCGCGCCCCGACGGGTCCGACCCGGACGATCAGCTCTGGACCCGGCACGTCAGCGGCTTCCTCGCCCCGGAGGCCGCCGACGCCTGGCAGCCGCTCACCCAGTGGCCGCCGCGCGACGCCCGCCCGGTCGACCTGGCCGGCGTCTACCCCGAACTGGCCGCGCAGGGTTACGGCTACGGCCCGGTCTTCCAGGGCCTCAAGGCCGTCTGGCGGCGCGGCCAGGAGGTGTACGCCGAGGTCGCGCTCCCCGCCGACAGCCGGGCCGACGCCGCCCGCTTCGGCCTGCACCCGGCGGTGCTGGACGCCGCCCTGCACGCCATCGACGCGGCCCGTCGGGGCGAACCCGCCGACGACGAGGTGCGCATCCCGTTCGCCTGGAACGACGTCACCCTGCACGCGGCCGGTGCCGCCGAGGTGCGGGTGCGGATCGCCCCCGCCGCCGGGGACAGCGTGTCGGTGACCCTCGCCGACGCCACCGGCGCACCTGTCGCCTCGGTGCGGTCGTTCGTCTCCCGACCGGTCTCCACCGCCCAGCTCACCGCCGCCCGGGGTGGTTACCACGAGCGGTTGTTCCGGTTGGAGTGGACGAAGCTCGGCCACCGGCCCGCCCCGGCGGGCACCCCGCGCTGGGTGGTGCTCGGCGACGAGCGGATCGGCGCGGCCACCCGGCACGCCGACCCGGCCGCGCTGGGTGCGGCGATCGACGCCGGCGCGACCGCCCCCGAGTGGGCGTTCGTCGGCGTCGCCACCGGTGACGTCCGGGCCGCCACCGCCGACGCGCTGGCGCTGCTGCAGCAGTGGCTGGCCGACGCGCGGCTGGCCGGCACCCGGCTGGTCTTCGTCAGCCGGGCCGACGACCTCGCCACCGAGGCGGTCTGGGGCCTGGTCCGGGCCGCGCAGACGGAGAACCCGGACCGGTTCGTCACCGTCCGGCTCACCGACGCCCCGACGCCGCTGCTGGCCGCCGCGTTGGCCACCGGGGAACCGGAGCTGCGGCTGCGCGACGGCGAGATCAGTGCGCCCCGCCTCGCCCGGGTCGCCACCACCCCGACCGCCACCGCCGTCGTCCCGGCGAGCGCCGACGCCGGCACGGCGGCCGGCACCACCACCGGCGTGAGCGACACCACCACCAGCGCCGCCGGCAGCCGTTGGCCGACCGACGGCACGGTGCTTGTCACCGGCGGCACCGGCGGGCTCGGGGCGCACGTGGCCCGGCACCTGGCCGGCAACCACGGCGTACGCCAGCTGTTGTTGACCAGCCGCAGTGGCCCGGCGGCGGCCGGCGTGCCGGCGCTGCGCGCGGAGCTGGAAGCGGCCGGCGCGAGTGTCGAGGTGGCCGCCTGCGACGCCGCCGACGCCGACGCGCTGGCCGCGCTGCTCGCCGGTATCCCGGCCGACCGGCCGCTGCGGGCGGTGGTGCATGCCGCCGGCATCGTCGACGACGCGACGATCGGTTCGCTCACCCCGGACCGGCTCGACGCGGTGCTGCAGGCCAAGCTGGACGGCGCGGTCAACCTCGACGCGCTGACCCGCGACGCCGACCTGACCGCGTTCGTGCTCTTCTCCTCGCTGGCCAGCCTGCTCGACTGCGCCGGCCAGGGCAACTACGCCGCCGCGAACGCCACCCTGAACGCGCTGGCCGTCGCCCGCCGGGCCGCCGGCCGGCCCGCCGTCGCGCTCACCTGGGGGCTGTGGACCGGCGACAGCGGGATGGGCGGCAAGCTGGACGCCGCCGCGCTGCACCGGATCGAGCGCTCCGGCATGCCCGGCCTCACCCCGGCGGAGAACCTGGCCCTGCTCGACGCGGCGCTCGGCGTCGACGAGCCGGTGCTCGCCCCGATCCGGGTCGACCTGGCCGCGCTGCGCGCCCGGCCGGACGGCGTGCCGGCGCTGCTGCGTGGCCTGGTGCCGCTGCCGGCGCGGCGCAGCGCCCAGGCGGCCGGCCCGGCGGACGCCATGCAGGGGCTGGCCCGGCAGTTCGCCGCGTTCAGCCCGGCCGAACGGGACCGGTTCACCCTCGACCTGGTCCGCGAGCACGTCGCCGCCGTGCTCGGGCACGACGGCGCGGACGCGATCGAGCCGCGCCGGGCCTTCAACGAGCTGGGCTTCGACTCGCTGGCCGCGGTCGAGCTGCGCAACCGGCTCAAGGCGGCCACCGGGCTGCGGTTGCCGGCGACCCTGGCGTTCGACTACCCGACCCCGGCGGCGCTCGCCGAGTTCGTGGTCTCCACCGTGCTGGGCACCGGCGCGGCCGTGACGGTGCCGGAGCTCGCGTCGGCATCCTTCACCCAGGAGCCGATCGCGATCGTCTCGATGAGCTGCCGTTTCCCCGGCGGGGTGGCCACCCCGGAGCAGCTCTGGGAACTGCTCGACAGTGGCACCGACGCGGTCTCCCCGTTCCCCGCCGACCGGGGCTGGGACCTGGTCGGCATGTACGACCCGGAGCCCGGCAAGCCCGGTAAGACGTACTCGATGGAGGGTGGTTTCCTCTACGACGCGGCCGACTTCGACGCGGACTTCTTCGGGATCAGCCCGCGTGAGGCGGTCGCGATGGACCCGCAGCAGCGGCTGATGCTGGAGACCTCGTGGGAGGTGCTGGAGCGGGCCGGGATCGACCCGACCTCGCTCAAGGGCAGCCCGACCGGCGTCTTCGCGGGCGTCATGTACCACGACTACGCGCTGCGGCTGCACCAGGTGCCCGACGACCTGGCCGGCTACCTGGGCAACGGCAGCCTGGCCAGCATCGTCTCCGGCCGGGTGGCCTACACCCTGGGGTTGGAGGGGCCGGCGGTGTCGATCGACACGGCGTGCTCGTCGTCGTTGGTGGCGATCCACCTGGCGGTGCAGGCCCTGCGGGCCGGGGAGTGCTCCCTGGCGCTGGCCGGTGGCGTCACCGTGATGTCCACGCCGGACACGTTCCTCGACTTCAGCCTCCAGCGTGGCCTGGCGAAGGACGGCCGGTCGAAGTCCTTCGCCGCCGGGGCCGACGGCACCGGCTGGGGCGAGGGTGCGGGCATGCTGCTGCTGGAGCGTCTCTCCGACGCCCGGGCCAACGGCCACCACGTGCTTGCGGTGATCCGGGGTTCGGCGACGAACCAGGATGGTGCGTCCAATGGTTTGACCGCGCCGAACGGTCCGTCGCAGCAGCGGGTGATCCGGCAGGCTCTTGCCTCCGCGGGTGGGATTCCGGCGACGGAGGTGGACGTGGTGGAGGCGCACGGCACCGGTACGGCGCTGGGTGACCCGATCGAGGCGCAGGCGTTGCTGGCGACCTATGGGCAGGATCGTTCCGGTGGCCAGCCGCTCTGGCTTGGGTCGATCAAGTCGAACATCGGGCATACCCAGGGTGCGGCGGGTGTGGCGGGTGTGATCAAGATGGTGTTGGCGATGCGTAACGATCTGTTGCCGCGGACGTTGCACGCCGAGGAGCCGTCGCCGCAGATCGACTGGTCGGCGGGGGAGGTGCGGCTGCTCACCGAGGCGCAGCGGTGGCCGGTGGTGGACCGGCCGCGTCGGGCGGGGGTGTCGTCGTTCGGCATCAGCGGCACCAACGCCCACGTCATCCTCGAACAGGCACCCCCGGTGGAGGAGCCCCCGCCGGCCGAGGTCGCCGCGACCGTCGTCCCGACGGTGCTGCCGTGGTTGCTGTCCGCACGGTCGGTGGAGGCGTTGCGGGCGCAGGCCGACCGGGTCGCCGGCACGGACGCGGACCTGGACGTGGCCTACTCGTTGGCCGTGACGCGGGCCGCGTTGGAGCGGCGGGCGGTCGTGGTGGCCGCGGCCGGCGAGGACGCGCTCCGCGCCCTGCGGTGTGTGGCGGAGGGGACCGACTCGACCGACGTGGTGTACGGGTCGCCGTCCGCCGGGAAGCTGGCCGTGCTGTTCACCGGCCAGGGCGCGCAGCGGCGGGGGATGGGCCGTGAGCTGGCGGCGGCGTACCCGGCGTTCGCGGAAGCCTTCGACCAGGTCTGCGCGGAGTTGGACGCGAAGCTCGACCGGCCGTTGCGGGAGGTGCTGTACGCCGAGCCCGACACCGCCGACGCCGCGCTGGTGGACCAGACCGTCTACAGCCAGGCGGCGTTGTTCGCCGTCGAGGTGGCGCTGTTCCGGTTGCTGGAGTCGTGGGGGGTCCGGCCCGACATGGTGGCCGGGCACTCGATCGGCGAGGTGACGGCCGCCCACGTGGCCGGGGTGTTGTCGCTGGCCGACGCGGCGACCCTGGTCACGGCGCGTGGCCGGTTGATGCAGTCGATGCGGCAGGACGGCGCGATGGTCGCCGTCGAGGCGTCCGAGGCGGAGGTACGGGCGGCGCTGGCCGGCCTGGAGGCGCAGGCGGGCATCGCGGCGGTCAACGGTCCCCGTGCCGTGGTCGTCTCCGGCGATGCCGACGTGGTGGAGTCGGTCGCGGCGGGCCTGCGGGAGCAGGGTCGGCGGACGAAGCGGTTGCGGGTGAGTCACGCGTTCCACTCGCCGCACATGGGGCCGATGCTGGCGGAGTTCCACGAGATCCTCACCGGGCTGGTCTTCGACAGGCCGCAGCTGCCCGTGGTGTCCAACGTGACAGGCGCGGTGGCGGATCCGGAGGAGTTGCGGGACCCGGGTTACTGGGTGCGGCACGTCCGGGAGGCGGTGCGGTTCGGCGACGGGGTGGCCGCCCTGGAGGCCGCCGGGGTCACCACCTTCCTGGAGGTCGGCCCGGACGCGGTGCTCACGGCGATGGGCCGGGACTGCGTGACCGACGAGGACGCGGTGGCCCTGGTGCCGGTCCTGCGGGCCGGCCGGGACGAGCCGACGACCCTGCTGACCGCCCTGGCGACCCTGCACACCCGGGGTGTCACGGTGGACTGGCGGGCCTGGTTCGCGCCCACCGGCGCCCGCAGCACCGCCCTGCCCACCTATCCCTTCCAGCGCCGCCGCTACTGGATCCACGCCACCACCGCGGCGACCGACGTGGCGTCGGTGGGCCTCGGGGCGGCGGGTCACCCGCTGTGGGGCGCGTCGGTGCCGATGGCCGAGTCGGGGGAGGTGCTGTTCACCGGCCGTTTCTCCGTGGACACCCACCCGTGGCTGGCCGACCACGCGGTCTCCGGCACCGTGCTGCTGCCCGGCACCGGCTTCGTCGAGCTCGTGCTGCACGCCGGTGGACACGTGGGCCTCGGGCACCTCGAGGAGCTGACCCTGCACGCCCCGCTGCTGCTGACCGAGCGCGACGCGGTGCAGGTCCAGCTGCTGATGACGGCCGGTGACGAGTCGGGCCGGCGTACCGTCACCGTGCACTCGCGTCCCGAGTACGCCGACCCGGACCTGCCGTGGACCCGGCACGCCACCGCCGTGCTCGCCGACACGCCTGCCGATCCCACCTTCGACCTGACCGCCTGGCCGCCGCCGGGCGCGGTGCCCGTGCCGGTGGAAGGGCTCTACGACGACCTGGTGGCGCAGGGGTACGAGTACGGTCCGGTCTTCCAGGGCGTACAGGCCGTCTGGCGGGCCGGCGAGACGGTGTACGCGGAGGTGTCGCTGCCGTCGGAGGCGCACGCCGACGCGGCGCGGTTCGGGCTGCACCCGGCGCTGCTCGACGCCGCGCTGCACGCGGTGGGGATCGGCGAGGAGGTGCCGGCGGACCGGCCGCCGTCGGTGCCGTTCGCCTGGACCGACGTGACACTGCACGCCGCCGGTGCGACCGCGCTGCGGGTCCGGGTCACTCCGGCGGGCGCGGAGGCGGTGGCCCTGCACCTGGCCGACCCGACGGGTGCGCCGGTGGCAGAGGTCGGTGCGTTGGTGTCCCGGCCGGTGCAGCTCGCCCCGGCGGGCGGCACCGACGGCAACCTCTACCGGGTCGACTGGATCCCGGTGCCGGTGGCCGCCGCCCCGGCCACCTCCTGGGCCTACCTGGAGGATCTCGCGGACGAGGCGCCGGAACTTGTCCTCACCCGCCTCACCGACCTGTCGACCACCCCGGACGCAGCGGTCCCCGCCGACGTCGAGTCGGCCTCGCGGGCCACCGCCGCTGCGGTGCTCGGGCTGCTCCAACGCTGGCTGGCCGACCCCCGGTCGACCGAATCCCGGCTGGTGGTGCTGACCAGTGGCGCGGCCGACGGGGTCACCGACCTGGTCCAGGCCCCGGTCTGGGGTCTGGTCCGGGCCGCGCAGGCGGAGAACCCCGGCCAGTTCGTGCTCGTCGACGCCGCCCCGGAGACGCCTGTCGACGACGTCGTCGCGGCGGTCGACACCGGCGAGCCGGAGCTGTCGCTGCGCGACGGGCAGGTACGCGTGCCACGGCTGGCCCGCGCCGCCACCGGCGACACCCCGTGGCGGGCGGCGGGCACGACCCTGGTGACCGGCGGCACGGGCATGCTGGGCGCGCTGGTCGCCCGGCACCTGGTCACCACGCACGGGATCCGTGACCTGGTGCTGGTCTCCCGCCGTGGGCCGGCCGCCCCGGGCGCCGGGGAGTTGCGCGAGGAACTGGCCGGTCTCGGCGCCGCCGTGGAGATCGTCGCGTGTGACCTGGCCGACCGGGATGCCGTCGCCGCCCTGCTGGACGGGATCCCCGGATTGACGACTGTGGTGCACACCACAGGTGTCCTCGACGACGGGTTGACGACCTCGCTGACCACTGCGCAGCTCGACGGCGTGTGGCGGGCGAAGGCCACCCCCGCCTGGCACCTGCACGAGTTGACCCGGGACCGGGACCTGTCGGCGTTCGTGCTGTTCTCCTCGGCCGCCGGTTGTGTGGACGGCTCCGGGCAGGGCAACTACGCCGCGGCGAACGTGTTCCTCGATGCCCTGGCCGAGCACCGGCGTGGGCTGGGCCTCCCGGCGACCTCGCTGGCGTGGGGGCTGTGGGCCGAGCGCAGCGGGATGACCGCGCACCTCGGTGAGGCCGACCTGGCCCGGATGGCCCGTTCCGGCATCCTGCCGATCAGCTCCGACCAGGGCCTGGCGTCACTGGACGCGACGGTCGCCACCGGGGAGCCGACGTTCGTGCCGATCCGACTGGACACCGCCGCGCTGCGCGCCCAGGGTCAACAGCTGCCTGCCCTGTTCCGGGGCCTGGTCCGGCTGCCGGCCCGGCGGGCCGCCGAGGCGGGGCCGACGCCGGTCGGCGGGTCGGCGCTGCAACGGAGACTGACCGGTCTGCCCGACGCCGAGCAGCGGCGTCTGCTGCTCGACCTGGTCCGGGTCGACGTGGCTGCGGTCCTCGGCCACGACAGCCCCGCCGGCGTGGAACCCGGCCGGGCGTTCCGGGAGATCGGCTTCGATTCGCTGGCCGCCGTGGAGCTGCGCAACCGGCTCAACACCGCCACCGGGCTGCGGCTGCCGGCCAGCCTGGTGTTCGACTACCCGAACCCGACCGCGCTCGCCGACTACCTGCACACCCGGCTGGTCGGCGCGGCCACCCCGGCCGCTCCCACCGTCGCCACGGTGATCGCCGACGACGAGCCCGTCGCCATCGTCGCGATGAGCTGCCGCTACCCCGGTGGCGTACGCACCCCCGAGGAGCTGTGGCAGTTGCTCGTCGAGGGCGACGACGCCATCACCCCGTTCCCCACCGACCGGGGCTGGGACCTCGACAACCTTTACGACCCGGAGCCCGGCAAGCCCGGCAAGACGTACTCGATGGAGGCCGGTTTCCTCTACGACGCGGCCGACTTCGACCCCGACTTCTTCGGGATCAGCCCGCGTGAGGCGGTCGCGATGGACCCGCAGCAGCGGCTGCTGCTGGAGACCTCGTGGGAGGTGCTGGAGCGGGCCGGCATCGACCCCACCTCGCTGCGCGGCAGCCTCACCGGCGTCTTCGCCGGCGTGATGTACCACGACTACGCCAGCCGGTTGCCGACGGTCCCCGAGGACCTGGTGGGTTACCTGGGCAACGGCAGCATGGCCAGCGTGGCCTCGGGCCGGATCTCGTACACCCTGGGGTTGGAGGGGCCGGCGGTGTCGATCGACACGGCGTGCTCGTCGTCGTTGGTGGCGATCCACCTGGCGGTGCAGGCCCTGCGGGCCGGGGAGTGCTCCCTGGCGCTGGCCGGCGGTGTCACCGTGATGTCCGCCCCGGACACGTTCGTCGAGTTCAGCCTCCAGCGCGGCCTCGCCGCCGACAGCCGGGTCAAGTCCTTCGCGGCCGGCGCCGACGGCACCGTGATGTCCGAGGGCGTCGGCATGCTCCTGCTGGAGCGTCTCTCCGACGCCGAACGCCACGGCCACCACGTGCTCGCCGTGATCCGGGGTTCGGCGATCAACCAGGATGGTGCGTCCAATGGTTTGACCGCGCCGAACGGTCCGTCGCAGCAGCGGGTGATCCGGCAGGCTCTTGCCTCCGCGGGTGGGATTCCGGCGACGGAGGTGGACGTGGTGGAGGCGCATGGCACCGGTACGGCGCTGGGTGACCCGATCGAGGCGCAGGCGTTGCTGGCGACCTATGGGCAGGATCGTTCCGGTGGCCAGCCGCTCTGGCTTGGGTCGATCAAGTCGAACATCGGGCATACCCAGGGTGCGGCGGGTGTGGCGGGTGTGATCAAGATGGTGTTGGCGATGCGTAACGATCTGTTGCCGCGGACGTTGCACGCCGAGGAGCCGTCGCCGCAGATCGACTGGTCGGCGGGGGAGGTGCGGCTGCTCACCGAGGCGCAGCGGTGGCCGGTGGTGGACCGGCCGCGTCGGGCGGGGGTGTCGTCGTTCGGCATCAGCGGCACCAACGCCCACGTCATCCTCGAACAGGCACCCCCGGTCGAGGAGTCGCCGGCCGACGCCCCCGAGCCGGAGATCCTGCCCTGGGTGCTGTCGGCCCGTACCGACCAGGCGCTGCGGGAGCAGGCCGCCCGGGTGGCCGCCGTCGCGGGCAGCGACACCGCCCGCCCGGGTGACCTCGCGTACGCGCTGGCGACCGGGCGGGCGCTGCTGGACAGGCGGACGGTGGTCGTCGGTGACCGGGCCGACTTCGTCGCCGGGGCCCGCGCGTTCGCCGAGGACGGCGTCGCCCCCGGTGTGCTCCGGGGTGGCACCGTCTTCGTCTTCCCCGGGCAGGGCTCGCAGTGGCTGGGCATGGCGGTGGAGTTGCTGGACTCGTCGCCGGTGTTCGCCGAGCGGATCGACGAGTGTGGCGCGGCGTTGTCCGAGTTCGTGCCGTGGCGGTTGACCGACGTGCTGCGGGGCGTCGAGGGCGCTCCGTCGACGGACCGGGTGGACGTGGTGCAGCCGGTGCTGTGGGCGGTGATGGTGTCGCTGGCGGGGCTGTGGCGTTCGTTCGGTGTGCAACCGGACGCGGTGATCGGCCACTCGCAGGGCGAGATCGCCGCCGCCGTGGTGTCGGGTGGTCTGTCGCTGCGGGACGGTGCCGCGGTGGTGGCACTGCGGAGCCTGGCGATCGCCGAGGATCTGGCGGGTCGCGGCGCGATGGCCTCCGTCGGTCTACCCGAGCGGGCGGCGACCGAGCGGCTGGCCGGCTACGCCGGGCGGATCTCCGTCGCCACCGTCAACGGCACCTCCTCCGTGGTCGTCTCCGGCGACCCCGACGCGGTGGACGACCTGGTCGCCACCCTCACCGCCGAGGGCCTGCGGGCCAAGCGGGTCAACGTCGACTACGCCTCGCACTCTGCCCAGGTCGAGCGGATCGAGCAGCGCCTGCTCGACGTCCTCGCCGGGATCACCCCCCGCGCCTCCCGCGTGCCGTTCTACTCGACGGTCACCGCCGGGGTGCTCGACACCACCGGGTTGGACGCCCGGTACTGGTACACGAACCTGCGGCAGACGGTGCGCTTCGAGGAGACCACCCGGGCCCTGCTCGCCGCAGGGATGCGGGTGTTCCTGGAGTGCAGCGCCCACCCGGTGCTGACCATGGGCGTCGAGGAGACCGCCGCCGACGCGGGCGTCGAGGTCGCCGCCGTCGGCTCGCTGCGTCGGGGCGAGGGGGGTCTGCGCCGGTGGCTGACCTCGCTGGGTGAGGCGTTCACCCGGGGCGTCGCGGTGGACTGGTCGCCGGTGCTGCCGGCGCGCCCCCGTGGCGAGGTGCCGCTGCCCACGTACCCGTTCCAGCGCCGCCGCTACTGGATCGACGCCATCGGCGGCAGCGCCGACCTCGCGTCCGCCGGACTCGGTTCCGCCGGCCACCCGCTGTGGGGCGCCGCGGTCGGCATGGCCGACTCGGGTGAGGTGCTGTTCACCGGGCGGATCTCCCTGGACACCCATCCGTGGCTGGCCGACCACGCCGTCAACGGCACGGTGCTGCTGCCCGGCACGGGCTTCGTCGAGCTGGTGCTGCACGCCGGTGACCACGCCGAGGTCGGCCACCTCGACGAGCTGACCATGCACGCCCCGCTGGTCCTGCCCGAGCGGGGTGCCGTCCAGGTGCAGCTCCTGCTGGGCGCTGCCGACGACGCCGGCCGACGCGCGGTCACGGTGCACTCCCGGCCGGAGCACACCGGGAACTGGATCCGGCACGCCACCGGCATGCTCTCCGCCGACCCCGCCGACCCCACGTTCGACCTGACGGCCTGGCCGCCGCCGGGTGCCGTGCCGGTGCCGACCGCCGGCCTGTACGACGACCTGGTGGCCCAGGGCTACGAGTACGGCCCGATGTTCCAGGGTGTGCAGGCTGCCTGGCGGGCCGGTGACGTGGTCTACGCCGAGGTGGCGTTGCCTGAGGAGGCACATGCCGAGGCGGGCCGGTTCGGTCTGCATCCGGCGTTGCTGGACGCCGCGCTCCAGGCGGTGGGGATCGGTGAGCCGGTGCCGGCCGGTCGGCCGCCGTACCTGCCGTTCGTGTGGACCGACGTGACCCTGCACGCCACCGGCGCCACCGCCCTGCGGGTCCGGATCACCGCCGCCGGGCCGGAGTCCGCCACCCTGCACCTCGCCGACCCCGACGGTGCCCCGGTTGCCGTCGTCGGCGCCCTCGTCTCCCGTCCGGTCCAGCTCACCGCCGCCGCTCCGACCGAGGGCGACCTCTACCGCGTCGACTGGACGACCGTCCCCACCGGCACCGCCACCGAGTCGTGGGGCTACCTCGGAGGGATCGGCTTCGGCGTCCCGGACGTGGTGCTCGCCCCGCTCACCCCGGCCGGTGACGACACCGATCCGGCCACCGCCGCCCAGCGGGCCACGGCCGAGACCCTGACCCTGCTCCAGTCCTGGCTCGCCGACCCGGCGCAGGCCGCCGCCCAGCTGGTGGTGATCACCCACGGTGCCGTCGACGGCGGCACCGACCTCGCCCACGCCCCGGTGTGGGGCCTGGTGCGGGCGGCACAGGCGGAGAATCCGGGTCAGTTCGTGCTGGTGGACGCGGATCCGGAGACTCCGGTGGAGGAGATCCTGGCCGCGGTGGGCACCGGTGAGCCGGAGCTGTCGCTGCGGGCCGGGCAGGTCCGGGTGCCGCGGCTGGTCCGGGCGACCGGCTCGGGTGCGGTCTGGCGGGCCGAGGGTCCGGTGCTGGTGACCGGTGGCACGGGTGTGCTGGGCGCGCTGGTGGCCCGGCACCTGGTTGCCGGCCACGGGGTCCGTGACCTGGTGCTGGTGTCGCGGCGTGGGTTGTCCGCCCCCGGGGCGGTGGAGCTGCGCGACGAGTTGACCGCCCTCGGCGCGGTCGTCGAGGTGGCCGCCTGCGACCTGGCCGACCGGGATGCCGTCGCCGCCCTGCTGGACGGCATACCCACGCTGAGCGCGGTGGTGCACACCACAGGTGTGCTGGACGACGGGCTGCTGGCCAGCCTGACGCCGGCGCAGCTCGACTCGGTCTGGCGGGCCAAGGCCACCTCGGCCTGGCACCTGCACGACCTCACCCGCGACCGGGAGCTGTCCGCGTTCGTGCTGTTCTCCTCCGCCGCCGGGGTGATCGACGGGGCCGGGCAGGGCAACTATGCCGCCGCCAACGTCTTCGTCGACGCCCTCGCCGTGCACCGGCGGGCGCTCGGGCTACCGGCGGTCTCGCTGGCCTGGGGATTCTGGGAGCAGCGCAGCGGGATGACCGCACACCTCGGGGAGGCGGACGTGGCCCGGATGGCCCGTTCCGGCGTCCTGCCGATCGGCTCGGATCAGGGCCTGGCCCTGCTCGACGCGGCGGTCGCCGACGGTGGGCCGGTGCTGGTGCCGATCCGGTTGGACACCGCCGCGCTGCGGGCCCAGGGCGCGCAGTTGCCGGCGCTGTTCCGGGGGCTGGTCCGACTGCCCGCCCGCCGGGCGGCGGCCACCGGGTCCGCCCCGGTCACCGGGTCCGGACTCCAGCGGCAGCTCGCCACCCTCGGCCCGGACGACCAGCACCGGGTGCTGCTCGACCTGGTCCGGGCCAGCGTCGCGGCGGTCCTCGGCCACGACAGCGGCAGCGCCGTCGAGCCGACCCGGGCGTTCAAGGAACTCGGGTTCGACTCGCTCGCGGCCGTCGAGCTGCGCAACCGGCTGAACACCGCCACCGGGCTGCGGTTGCCCGCCACCCTGGTCTTCGACTACCCGAACCCCGGCGCGCTCGCCGACCACCTGCACCACACCATCGTCGGCGGCCCGGTCGACGTCCGGCCGGCCGACGCACCCCGCCCGGTGGCCGACGAGCCGATCGCCATCGTCGCGATGAGTTGCCGCTTCCCCGGTGGTGTCCGCAGCCCGGAGGACCTGTGGCAGTTGCTGCTCGACGGGTCGGACGCCATCTCGCCGTTCCCCACCGACCGGGGCTGGGACCTGGACGGTCTCTACGACCCGGAGCCCGGCAAGCCCGGCCGGACGTACTCGATGGAGGGTGGTTTCCTCTACGACGCGGCCGACTTCGACCCGGACTTCTTCGGGATCGGCCCGCGTGAGGCGACGGCGATGGACCCGCAGCAGCGGCTGCTGCTGGAGAGCTCGTGGGAGGCGCTGGAGCGGGCGGGCATCGACCCGCTGTCGCTCAAGGGCAGCGCGACAGGCGTCTTCACGGGGGTCATGTACCACGACTACGGCAGCCGGCTGCCGTCCGTACCGGACGAACTGGCCGGTTACCTGAGCAACGGCAGCATGTCCAGCGTCGCGTCCGGCCGGATCTCGTACACCCTGGGGCTGGAGGGGCCGGCGGTCAGTGTCGACACCGCCTGCTCGTCGTCGCTGGTCGCCATCCACCTGGCCGTGCAGGCGCTGCGGTCGGGGGAGTGCTCGCTGGCGTTGGCGGGTGGGGTGACGGTGATGTCCACCCCGGCCACCTTCGTCGAGTTCAGCCTGCAGCGCGGGCTCTCCGCCGCCGGCCGGTGCAGCTCCTTCGCGGCCGGTGCGGACGGCACGGCGATGTCCGAGGGCGTCGGGATGTTGCTGTTGGAGCGGCTCTCCGACGCCGAGCGGCACGGTCACCGCGTGCTGGCGGTGGTCCGCGGCTCGGCGGTCAACCAGGACGGCGCGTCCAACGGGTTGACCGCCCCGAACGGCCCCTCGCAGCAGCGGGTGATCCGGCAGGCGTTGGCCGCCGCGAACGTCCCCGCCGACCAGGTGGACCTGGTGGAGGCGCACGGGACCGGCACCACCCTGGGCGACCCGATCGAGGCGCAGGCGTTGCTGGCGACCTACGGTCAGGGCCGGGCGGCGGACCGTCCGTTGTGGCTCGGTTCGGTGAAATCGAACATCGGCCACACCCAGGGCGCGGCCGGGGTGGCCGGGGTGATCAAGACGGTGTTGGCGATGCGCAACGATCTGTTGCCGCGGACGTTGCACGCCGAGGAGCCGTCGCCGCAGATCGACTGGTCGGCGGGGGAGGTGCGGCTGCTCACCGAGGCGCAGCGGTGGCCGGTGGTGGACCGGCCGCGTCGGGCGGGGGTGTCGTCGTTCGGCATCAGCGGCACCAACGCCCACGTCATCCTCGAACAGGCACCCCCGGCACCGGACGCGCCGGTCGAGACCGCCGCGACGGTCACCCCGCCGGTGTTGCCGTGGCTACTCTCCGCCCGTTCCGAGGAGGCGTTGCGGGCCCAGGCCGGCCTGGTCGCCGACACCGGCGCCGGCCTCGACGTGGCCTACTCCCTGGCCACCACCCGGGCGGCCCTGGAACGCCGGGCCGTCGTGGTCGCCGCCGCGGGGCAGGACGCGGTCCGCGCCCTGCGGGAGGTCGCCCAGGGCGGCGACCCCGCCGAGGTGGTCCGGGGTACGCCGTCCGCCGGCAAGCTGGCCATGATCTTCACCGGTCAGGGTGCCCAGCGCCTCGGCATGGGTCGCGAGCTGGCCGCCGCGTACCCGCTCTTCGCCGAGGCCTTCGCGGAGGTCAGCGCGTACCTGGAGGCGAAGCTCGACCGCCCGCTGCGCGAGGTGCTCTACACCGAGCCGGACGTGGCCGACGCGGCGCTGCTCGACCAGACCGTCTACAGCCAGAGCGCGCTGTTCGCCATCGAGGTGGCGTTGTTCCGGCTGCTCGACTCGTGGGGGATCCGGCCCGACCTGGTCGCCGGACACTCCATCGGCGAGGTCGCCGCGGCCCACGTCGCCGGGGTGCTGTCGCTGGCCGACGCCGCCACCCTGGTCACCGCGCGGGGCCGACTGATGCAGAGCATGCGCGAGGACGGCGCGATGGTGGCCGTCGAGGCGTCCGAGGCGGAGGTGAGCCGGGAGCTGGCCGGACGCGAGGCGGAGCTGGGTATCGCCGCGGTCAACGGGCCGCACGCGGTGGTGATCTCCGGTGACCACGACGCCGTGGGTACGCTCGCCGACGGTTGGCGGGCCAGGGGACGCCGGACCAAGCGGCTGCGGGTCAGCCACGCGTTCCACTCCCCGCACATGGAGCCGATGCTTGCCGAGTTCCACCGGATTCTCTCCGGTCTGACCTTCGCACCGCCGAGGGTGCCGGTGGTCTCCAACCTGACCGGCCGACTCGCCGACCCCGACGAGATCTGCGACCCCGGCTACTGGGTGCGGCACGTCCGGGAGGCGGTCCGGTTCGGCGACGGCATCACCACCCTGGAGGCTGCCGGCGTCACCACGTTCCTGGAGGTCGGTCCGGACGCGGTGCTCACCGCGATGGGCCGGGACTGCGTCATCGACACCGACCGGGTCGCCCTGGTGCCGGTGCTGCGGGGCGGACGGGAGGAGGTGGCGACCCTGCTGACCGCCGTCGCCACCCTGCACACCAGGGGTGTCCCGGTGGACTGGCGGGCCTGGTTCGCGCCCACCGGCGCCCGGGTCACCGACCTGCCGACGTACCCGTTCCAGCGTCGCCGGCTCTGGCTGGACGCCCCGGCGGACGGCGGCGACGTGTCCGGCCTCGGCCAACGCCCGGCCGCCCACCCGCTGCTCGGCGCGGTGGTCGGGTTGGCCGACGCCGACGGCACCGTGCTGACCGGCCGGCTCTCGCTGCGTACCCACCCGTGGCTGGCCGACCACGCCCTCGCCGGGACGGTGCTGCTGCCCGGCACGGCGTTCGTGGAGCTTGCCGTGCGCGCCGGCGACCAGGTCGGCTGCGCCCTGGTGGAGGAGTTGACGCTGGAGTCCCCGCTGACCGTCCCGGCCCGGGGCGGTGTGGATCTCCAGGTGGTGGTGGGGTCGTCCGACGAGACGGGACGCTGCCCGGTCACCGTGCACTCGCGGCCGGAGGGCGGCGTCGACGGCTGGACCCGGCACGCCACAGGCGTACTGGCCCCGGCGGCGTCCACCGCACCCGCCGGTGCCGCCGGCGAAGCCTGGCCGCCGGCCGGGTCGACCCCGGTCGACCTGGCCGGGCGCTACGACCGGCTGGCCGATGCCGGCTACCACTACGGGCCGCTGTTCCAGGGGCTGCGGGCCGCCTGGCGGCACGGCGACGAGGTGTACGCCGAGGTGGCGCTCCCCGAGGACGCCTGGTCCTCGGCCGGGCGGTTCGGCCTGCACCCGGCGCTCTTCGACGCCGTGCTGCACGCCCTCGACCTGGCCGAGGCGGACCGGCCCGACGACGGCCGGCTCGAGGTGCCGTTCGCCTGGCGCGGTGTCGCCCTGCACGCCACCGGTGCGACGGCGCTGCGGGTACGGCTGACCCGGACCGGCCCGGAGGAGGTCGGCATCGAGCTCGCCGACGCCGACGGCGCCCCGGTCGCCTCGGTCGCCGCACTCGTGGTCCGGCCGCTCGCGGCCGACCAGCTCGACGCGGCACGTACCGCCCACCGTTCCGCGCTGTACAAGGTCGTCTGGACCCCGGTGCCGACCCCGGACACCGGGCCGGCCGACCGTACGGTGGTGCTCGGCGACACCGACCTCGGCCTCGGGGTGCCCCGCCATCCCGACCTCGCCGCGCTCGCGGCCGACGTCGAGCGGACCGGTGTCGCGCCGCAGACCGTCGTGGTGCCCTGGCGGGCGGCGTCGGACTCGACGGTGCCGGCCACCACCGTGGCACTGGACCTGCTCCAGCGGTGGTTCGCCGACGACCGGTTCGCCGGTGCCCGGCTGGTCCTGGTGACCACCCGGGCGGTCGCCACCGGCGACGGCGAGGACGTGCCCCGGCCGGTGGACGCCACGGTCTGGGGCCTGGTCCGGGCCGCCCAGGAGGAGAATCCGGGCCGGTTGGTCCTGGTCGACGTCGACGGCGCGGACCCGGCCGGGCTACGCGCGGCGCTCGCCGCCGGTGCCGAGCCACAACTCGCGGTACGCCCCGTCGGGCTGCTCGCCCCCCGGCTGGCGCCGCTGCCGGTGCCCGCCGACGAACTGCCCGCCCGCCCGGATCCGGACGGCACCGTGCTGGTCACCGGCGGCACCGGTGGGCTGGGCCGCCTCGTCGCCGAGCACGTCGTGACCCGGCACGGGGTACGGCGGCTGCTGCTGGTCAGCCGGCGTGGTCCGGCCGCGCCCGGGGTGGACGAGCTGGTCGCCCGACTGTCGGCGGCCGGTGCGGAGGTGACGGTGGCCGCCTGCGATCTGGCCGACCGGTCGGCGGTGGCGGACCTGCTCGACGGGGTGCCCGCCGCGCACCCGCTCACCGGGGTGATCCACACGGCCGGTGTGCTCGACGACGCCCTGCTGCCCGCGCTGACCCCCGAGCGGCTGGCGGCGGTCCTGGCTCCCAAGGCGGAGGCCGCACGTCACCTGCACGAACTCACCCTGCACCTGCCGTTGCGCTGGTTCGTCCTGTTCTCCTCGGCGGCGGCCACGTTGGGCGGCGCCGGCCAGGCCAACTACACCGCCGCCAACGCCTACCTGGACGCCCTGGCCCAGCACCGTCGGGCGCACGGGCTGGCCGGCACCTCGTTGGCCTGGGGCCTGTGGGCCGAGTCGGGCAGTGGGATGACCGGTCGCCTGGGCGAGGCGGACCTCCGCCGGATGGCCAGGTCCGGGGTGACCGCCCTGTCCACCGTGGACGCGCTGGCGTTGTTCGACGCGACCACCCACCCGACCCCCGCCCTGGCGCTCCCGGTGCGTCTCGACCTGGCCGCTATCCGTTCCCGGGCCGAGGGGGTGCCGCCGTTGCTGCGCGGCCTGGTGCGCGCCCCGGCGCGGCGTACGGCGGGCGGCACGGTGGCCGGGGAGCAGCCCCTTGCCGACCGGCTCGCCGGCCTGCCGCCGGAGGAAGCCGACCGGCTGGTCACCGAGCTGGTCCGGGGCCAGGCGGCCGAGGTGCTCGGGCACGCCAGTCCGCACGTCGTCGAGATGGGCAAGGGCTTCCTGGAGCTGGGCTTCGACTCCCTGGCGGCCGTGGAGTTCCGCAACGGCCTCGGCGCCGCCACCGGCCTGCGGCTGTCCGCGACGCTCATCTACGACCACCCGAGCCCGGCGGCGGTGGCCCGGTTCGTGCGCACGGAGCTGACCGGTGACCTGCCGGCCGCCCCGTCGATCGAGGCCGAGCTGGCCCGGTTGGAGGCACTGCTGGACGGCACGGTGCCGGACGACGCGGAGCGGAGCCGGATCACCGTCCGGCTCCAGGCGTTGGTGTCCCGCTGGAACACGGCGTACGGGACGGCCAGCGTGGAGCCGGCCGCCCGGGACCTGGCGTCGGTGTCCGCCGACGAACTGTTCGACATCCTCGACGACGAGTTGGAGGCGTCGGACTGACCTTCACCGTCGGACCCGAGGTCCGTCGACGTGCACGGCTGTCGGCGGACCTCGGGCTTCCTCCCCGGGGAAGGGTGGGTATTTGTCCACCTTCGATGTGGGTCCACGACCGTGTCGCGTTACCTTGCGACCTCGTACGGTAGTGGCCGGGGCGGATGGACGAATCGGTTCACCGCAGGTGCCACCAGGGTGGACACGGGGAGGCAGGGAGGATGCGGGTGCGACTCGAACAGGGGATCGTCGCCAAGGTCACCCGGAGCGGGCAGCTGGAGCTGACCTGCGAGCGGGACGGACTGCGGTACCGGTTCGGGGCGACCGCCGCGGCCATGTGGATCGCGTTGCAGCAGCAGGGCGGCTCGCCGGAACGCGCGGCCGGTGTCCTCGCCCGACAGTGGGCGGCAGATCCGGTGGTCACCCGGCGTGATTTCGACGTCTGGCTGGAGGACCTGCTCCGCGCGGGCCTGGTGAGGGTGGAGTGACCACCCCTACCCGACCCCTCTGGGTCGGGCCGGTCGTCCGCAAGGGACGGGAACGACCCCTGTCCCGGGTGGGTTCAGTCGCCGGCCGAGTCGTTGACCGTGTTGACGATCAGCCGCAGCGCGTCGGCCAGTTCCTTGCCGGACGGGGCGGCCGCCGGGTCGAGCAGCCGCTGCACCGTCAACCCGATCATCAGCGCCAACAGGAACGAGCCGAGGGCCTTGCGGGTCTCTTCCGTGACGTTCTCGCCGCCGTTCTGGATGACGAAGGTGGCAAGCGCCGGGCGGGCCCGGGTGTAGCTCTCGGCCAGCTGCTCGCGCAGCACCGGTAGGTGTTCAGCCAGCGCGAACGCCTCGATCCCGGCGACCCAGAGCGGCCGGTGCGTGCCGAACGACTCCACCAGGCCGGTCCACATCGACTCCAACCGGTCCATCAGGTCGGGCTGGGTGCCGTCGCGCAGCACCCGGTCGATCTCGGCGCCCCAGTCCTCGAACGCCTGCACCAGGGCGGCCGTCAGCAGCGCCTCCTTGGAGCCGAAGTGATACCCGATCGACGCCAGGTTGGTGTCCGACGCGGCGACGATGTCGCGGGCGGTGGTGCGTGTGTAGCCGCGCTCGTAGAGGCAGACCCTGGCCCCTGCCAGCAGGCGTTCCCGATGACCCACGGCGCCACCCTACTCGGAACCACCCTGCTCGGAACCACCCCCTAATTCACCCACCGGATGTATACGTGCGTATAGATCCGATGCTAGCTTTCCGCCATGGCTACATCGCAGGCAAAGGCCGGCCGCCGCGAGTGGATCGGTCTCGCGGTACTCGTCATGGTGACACTGATCATCAGCATGGACATGACCGTGCTGTCGTACGCCGTACCGTTCATCACGGCGGACCTTGAACCGACGAGCAGTCAGCTCCTCTGGATCACGGACGTCTACGCCTTCGTGCTGGCCGGCCTGTTGATCCCGATGGGGACCCTGGGGGACCGGATCGGGCGCCGTCGGCTGCTGATGATCGGCGCGGCGGTGTTCGGTGTGGCATCAGCGGCCACGGCCCTCTCCACCAGTCCCGGCATGCTGATCGGGACCCGGGCGGTGATGGGCGCCGCCGGTGCGACCCTGATGCCGTCGACCATGTCGTTGATCCGCAACATGTTCCACGACGAGAACCAGCGTCGCGCCGCGATCGGGCTCTGGGCGGCCGGCTTCTCCGCCGGTGGCGTCATCGGCCTGGTGGCCGGGGGCGCCCTGCTCCAGTACTTCTCCTGGGGCACCGTCTTCGAGATCAACGTGCCGATCATGCTGCTCCTGCTGATTCTCGCCCCGTTGCTGCTCCCCGAGTTCCGCAACGCGGCGGCCGGGCGGCTCGACCTGTTGAGCACGGTACTGGCCTTCGTCGCGGTGCTGCCGACTATCTGGGGCATCAAGCAGTTCGCCGAGGACGGGTGGGACTGGCCGCCGGTGGCCGGGGTGGTCGCCGGGTTGATCTTCCTGACCCTCTTCGTGCTGCGCCAGCGGCGGGCCGCCGAGCCGGTGATCGACGTCCGGTTGTTCCGCGCCCCGGCCTTCAGCGCGGCGGTGGTGATGAACGTGCTTGCCAACTTCGCACTCGTCGGCTTCATGTTCTTCATCAGCCAGTACCTACAGCTGGTGCTCGGGCTGGGCCCGTTCCGCGCCGGGCTCTGGTCGCTGCCGGCGGCGGGCGCGGCGGGCGTCGGCGCGGCGGTGCTGGCCCCGATGCTGGCGCAGCGCTTCCGACGGGCCTACGTCGCCGCCGGTGGCCTGCTGGTGGGGGCCGTCGGCTGCCTGGTGCTCGCCCAGGTCGGCGACGAGGCGGGATTGACCCAGGTGGTGGTCGGCCAGGCGCTGATGACGGGCGGCATCGCGATGGTGCTGACCCTGAGCGCGGAGTTGATCGTCTCCACCGCGCCGCCGGAGCGGGCCGGCGCCGCCGCCGGGCTCTCCGAGACCGGCAGCCAGTTCGGTGCGGCGCTCGGCGTCGCGATCCTCGGTAGCATCGGCACGTTCGTCTACCGGCAGCAGCTCTCCGGCGCGGCCCCCGACGGCGTGCCGGCGGACTCCTGGGCCACCGCCCGGGAGACCCTGGGTGGCGCGGTCGAGGAGAGCCGGACGCTCTCCGCCACCGCGGCGGACACGCTGGCGGCGTTGGCCCGCGCGGCCTTCGCCGACGAGCTGCGGGCCGTGGCGGTCGTCTCGGCCGGCATCCTGCTGGTGACGGCGGTCCTGGCAGCCGTGCTGCTGCGCAACGTGGGCACGTCGGTGCCCGGGCAGGAGACGCCCGGCGGGCCGGTCGACCCCGTGACCACGCCCACCGCCGACCCGTCGTCCACCGCCGACGTCACCCCGGCCACCGCCCCGGTCGACGCGGTGGCGGTCGCCGAGGGCACCGGCCGCGCCGATGCCGCGCCGGGCACCGAAATCCGGATCGGACCGGAGTCGGCAGCCCCGGCCAGCCCCCGGCCGGCCCATCCGGTGGCCTGACCGCACCGTCCCCGGGCTGACGACGACGTTCCCGTCCGGTGCGGGAACGTCGTCCCGTGCGCCCGCCGTCCGGTCGGGGGCTAGGGGGCCGACCATCTACTTAGGGGTTGCCCCGGTCTCCCGGCTGTTCCTACGCTCGACTTCGTCGACGGGCGACGGCACCACGCCGGTACGCCGTGCCGCCCGAGCTGACCGGCAGGGGAGTGCTGATGACGGTCCCGGGTGACGCGCCGGCGCGGACGCCCCGTCGACGTCGACCCCCGGGCGAGCCCCGGTACGCCCGGTCGGTCCGCGTCGCCGATGGGCAGGTCGACCCGGCGACCCGCCACCGGTGGGGCCGGCACGGGAACGTCCCGCTGCAGACGTCCCGCTGCGGGGCGGGCCCGCAGCACCGATCCCCAGAGGACCAGTGATGACGGCAACGCTAGAGAACGACCTGTGGGTACGGCGGTTCCATCCCGCGCCGTCCAGCGCGATCCGGCTGGTGGCGCTGCCGCATGCCGGTGGTTCGGCCAGCTACCTGTTCCCGGTCTCCCGGGCACTCTCGCCCACCGTCGAAGTGCTGGCGATCCAGTACCCGGGCCGGCAGGACCGCCGACACGAGCCGGTGCTGGACACCATCGCCGCGCTGGCCGACGGGGTGTTCGGTGCACTGCGGCCATGGCTGGACCGGCCGGTGGCGCTCTTCGGCCACAGCATGGGCGCGGTGCTCGCCTACGAGGTGGGGCTGCGGTTGCAGCGGGAGACCGGCCGACCGCCGGTGCGGCTGTTCGCCTCCGGCCGCCGGGCCCCGTCCCGCGTCCGACAGGAGCAGTACGTGCACACCCGTGACGACGCCGGGGTGCTGCGGGAACTGGCCCGGCTCAGCGGGTCGGACCCGCGGGTGCTGGGTGACCCGGAGCTGCTGCCGATGATCCTGCCCGCGGTGCGTGGGGACTACAAGGCGGTGGAGACCTACCGGGCCGACCCGGACCAGCGGTTGGACGCCCCGATCACCGTGCTCACCGGCGACGACGACCCGATGACCACACTGGACGAGGCGCACGACTGGCGGCTGCACACCACCGGCGAATGCGACGTACGGGTGTATCCGGGTGGGCACTTCTACCTGAACGACCATGCCGCCGACGTGATCCGGCTGATCGGTACCGAGCTGGAACGGCTGCTGCCCGGCGCGCCGACCGGCTGATCCACAGGACGGTCGACGGGGGCGCTGGTGGCCGGTGCCCCCATCAACCGTGTCGTCATTCGGCGATCTTCGTCCGCATGGTCCAACGGAAGACCACCACCCGCGAGGCGTCGTCGTCGAGGCCGTCGTGGTCACCCGAGCGTTCGAAGTGTTCGTAGCCGCCCAGGTAGGGCACCTTGATCCGGCCGGTGCCGGCCTGCGCGCTGTGGGCCCGGGCGGTGGCCGGCAGACCGACCGGGCCGCCCTCGAGCACCACGTCGAATCGGTCGTCGCCGCGAACGTCGCTGAACCGCCGCGCGTTGCTCACCGATGTGAGATCGTCCACGCTTTCCTCCTCGGCTGGGGGCGGAAACGCTTCCGACATCGTGTTGTGCGTCACTGCCCTCGGATAGCTCCAGCCTGGCGGCAAGGAAGGCCTGGGTATACCCGGAGGCGACCCCTAACTCGCCGGCCCGCGACTAGATTTCAGCGGCCCGTCAACCGGCGGCCACTTTTCGGACCCGGCAAGTCGTATTTGTGATCCCCTGCGTCGATGTCGCAAGGTCGACAGGATTACCAGACCTTTGAATTGTGTCTGTAATAGCTCCGTCTCCTCGCCGAAACTCAATTTTTCCTCAAGAGTATTTTGCCCGATTTGCTGTCCATCGACCGTTCGGTGTCGGTGTGACGAGCTCATTGGGATCGGTGGTGACCAAGGCCGTCTTGGCATAAAAATTCCGTTAAGAACCCTCTGTCGGGGTACTTTTGCAGGTCAGCGGCCTGCGGAACGGTGGATTCTGCGGCCGTTTGTGCAGGTCGGAGGCGTGGGGGAGTTTTTGGATCATGAAATGGCTACTGATAGGTAATTTTGTGGCCGGCGTCGAGAACCGGCCAAACGCCACCCCCGTGCGTAATATCGGTGACGAAGTATCACCACCCCACTACCGTCTTGTACGGGTGTCTATGTATGCTGTGTTCGCCGTCGAGGCGCGGCGAAAGCCGTCATTCAATTGACCATCTTCATTGAAATACCCGGTTTGCGGGCTGACGTGGTCAGCGGGCCGGGTGGGCCTCGGCGGACCGCGTGGCATCGAGTCGAACGGTTTCGTCGGGGGCCTGTCCCGCCAGGCGGCAGCGCCCCGTTCGATGCGTCATCGCTGACCTGGGGGGAGACGGGTGGAATTCGTGGAGAGAAGCCGCGAGCTTGACATCTTGCGGGAGCTTTACTCCGGAAGCGCCACGGGCAGGGGGCGGGTCGCACTGATCAGCGGCCCCGGTGCCACGGGCAAGACCGAGTTGCTGCGGGCCTTCGCCGACCACGTCGCCGCGGCCGGTGGGCTGGTGCTGAGCGCCGCCTGCTCACGGGCGGAGCGGCTGCTGCCCGCCGCGGTGATGGGGCAACTGTTCCACAGCGTGCCCCTGCCGGCCGAGGCGCTGCGACGCATCGACACGCTCATCGACCTCGGGGCCACCACGGTCGAGGGAGTCGCCGACATCACCGCGGTGCGCGGAATGTGTGCCGAGCTGCTCGACATCGCCCGGGACCGCCCGCTCGTCCTGCTCGTCGACGACGTCGAGTTCGCCGACGAGACCACCCTGCAAACCCTGCTCTACCTGCAACGCCGGCTCACCGCCGCGCAGATCCTGCTGGTGCTCACCGAGTCGCCCCAACCGCAGCCGTTCAACCCCGAGTTCCGCGCCGAGCTCACCCGGCACGCCTGCTTCTGCAACATCCAGTTGTCACCCCTGTCCGAGCCGGGGGTCGCCGAGCTGCTGGGCGGTTGGACGGACCGGGACACCGCCGCGAAGCTCGCTCCGACGTACCACCGGATCAGCGGTGGCAACCCGCTGCTGCTGCACGCGCTCGGGCAGGACCGGCGGGCCGCCGGCTCGGCGGACGACACCGAGGTGGTCGTCGGCGGTCAGTTCCGCCAGGCGGTCCTGGCCTGCCTGCGGCGCTGGGACCCGGCGATCCTGGAGGTGGCCCACGGGCTGGCACTGCTCGGCGACCTCGCCACCCCGGCGCTGCTGGGCCGGCTGCTGGCCAGCAAGCCGGCCAGGGTCCAGTGGGTGCTCGACGCGCTGACCGCGTCCGGTCTGCTGGACGCGGGGCGGTTCCGTCACCCGGCGGCGCGCGCTGCGGTGCTGCACGACCTGGCCCCGGACGCCCTGTCCGAGATGCACGCCCGCGCGGCGGAGCTGCTGCACGCCGAGGGCGCGCCCGCCTCGGCCATCGGGGGCCACCTGCTCGCGTCAGGCGGTCTCGCCGAGCCCTGGGCGGTCACCGTGCTCCAGGAATCGGCGACCCACGCGCTCGCCGAGGACCGTGTCGAGGACGCGGTGGAGTCGCTCAAGCTGGCCCACGAGATGTGTGACGACGCCCCTCGTCGGGCGGCCCTGACCGCGATGCTTGCCGACTGTCAGTGGCGGGTCAACCCGGCAGCGGTGAGTCAGCACCTCCAGTCCCAGCGCGACGCGCTGCGGGCCGGGCACCTCTCCGAGCGGCACGCCGTGGCGCTGCTGCGCTACCAGCTCTGGCACGGCCACCGGCAGGAGGCCCAGGAGACGCTGCGACACCTGCGCGACGTGCGGCAGCAACTGGACGCCACCACCGCCGCCGAGTTGGAGGGGTGGGCCGAGTGGCTGCGGCTGCACTTCCCGGTCGCGTTCGCCGAACTCGACGCCACTCCCGGCGTCAGGTCGGCCGCCGTCGCGGCCCGGCCCGGCGGCGTACTCGGCTCGGCCACCCCGTCGCTGACCGCCGTGCTGACCGACGGGGTGACCGACGAGGTGATCGCCCGTGCCGAACAGGTGCTCGGCAGCCACCTGCTGGTCGACGTCGGACTGGAGTCGGCGCTGTGCGCGTTGCAGACGCTTGTCTACGCCGACCGGATGGACCGGGCGGTGCACTGGTGCGACGTACTCGGTGTCGAGGCCGGGGCGCGGGGGGCCACCACCTGGCACGCGATCCTGTCCGACGTCCGGTCGCACATCGCACTGCGGCAGGGCGACCTGCCGCTCAGCGAGCGGTTCGCCCGCGAGGCACTGGACGCGATGTCACCGCACAACTGGGGTGTCGCTATCGGCTCGCCGCTGTCCAACCTGCTGCTTGCCAAGATCGGCATGGACAAGCTGGACGAGGCCGAGGCGCTACTCAAGCACGTCATTCCGGATGCCATGCGCGACACCTGGTTCTGGCCGCAGTACCTGCGCGCCCGGGGCCACCTGCACCTTGCCGGGGGACGGGCGCACGCCGCGCTCGCCGACTTCGAGACCTGCGGGCAACTGGCCACCCAGTGGGGGCTGGACCTGCCGACCCTGCTGCCCTGGCGGGGAGACCTGGCCCAGGTCTACCTGCGCTCGGGCCGGCCCGACCGGGCCCGGGGCATGGTGACCGAGCAGCTCTCCCGGCCCGGTGCGGCGAACGCCCGGACCAGGGGCATCTCGCTGCGGCTGCTCGGGTCGGCGCTCGACGTCAGACAACGGGTCGACACCTTGCGCCAGGCGGCGAACCTCCTCCAGGAAGCCGGCGACCGCTACCAGCTCTTCCTCGCCCTGGCCGCGCTCAGCAGCGCGCACTACGGACGCGGGGAGTTCAACACCTCGCGGGTGGTGGCCCGGAGCGCGATGCAACTGGCCAAGGACATCCAGGCGCAGGCGCTGTGTCGCCGGCTGTTGCCCGGGGGTGACGTGACGGGGGCCGACGAGGCGGACGCCCCACCGGAGCACGACGAACTGTCCCGGCTCAGCGACGCCGAGCAGCGGGTCGCCACGCTGGCCGCACTCGGCCACACCAACCGGGAGATCGGCAAGAAGCTGTACATCACGGTGAGCACGGTCGAGCAGCACCTCACCCGGGTCTACCGGAAGCTGAACGTCCGGCGGCGCACCGAGCTTTCACTCGGGCTCCCGATGGACGCCACCGGGGCCGGGCTGCTGGCGGTCGCGCCGAGCGGGGCCGAGCGCTCCTGGTCGCAGTGGGAGTCCGCGGCGGTACAGGCGAGCTGAGCCCCTGCGGGCGGTGCGGGAACCCGACCCCGGAGTGTAGGTCTAGGCCTACCGCTTCGGGTCATTAGCTCCATAGAGCGGCGCCCGCCAGATCCATACGGTTGTCACATACCCACCGCCATCTGGCGACGTTCTTCTGCGGGGAGCATGAGGTGAACAGGAATAAAGAGAGTCGGATGCCCATGAGCGGGACCGTCGACGCGGTCCGTCTGGGGGACGTCCGCAAGACGTACGGGCGCGGTGAGAACCGGGTCGAGGCACTGCGTGGCGTCACGATGAGTTTTCCGCGGGGCAGCTTCACCGCGGTGATGGGGCCGTCCGGCTCTGGTAAGAGCACCTTCCTGCACTGCGCGGCAGGGCTCGACGTGCCCTCGTCCGGCTCGGTGGTGCTGGACGGCAAGGAACTCAGCGGCATGAACGAAAACCAGCTCACCATCCTGCGCCGCGAACGGGTGGGCTTCATCTTCCAGGCGTTCAACCTGATGTCGGCGCTCAACGTCGAGCAGAACGTCGGCCTGCCGTACCGACTGGCCGGCCGCCGGCCCGACCGGCACTCCGTCGTGGAGGTGCTGGGCCGGGTGGGGCTGGCCGAGCGGCGTAAGCACCTGCCGAGCGAGCTCTCCGGCGGTCAGCAGCAGCGGGTCGCGATCGCGCGGGCGCTCATCATGCGGCCGGCGGTCATCTTCGCCGACGAGCCGACCGGCGCACTGGACACCCAGACCACCATCGAGGTGCTGCAGCTGCTCCGCGAGACGGTGTCCAGCGGTGGCCAGACGATCATCATGGTGACCCACGACCCGGTGGCCGCCGCCGCCGCGCACCGGGTGCTGTTCCTCGCCGACGGCCAGTTCATCGGTGAGCTCGAGGCGCCGACCGCCGACGTGGTGGCCGAGCGGATGACCCACCTGACCGCCTGGCAGCAGAACCGGGCGCCGCAGTCCACCGGCAGGGGTGGCTTCTGATGACGTACCTCGCGTGGCGCACCCTGCGCTACCGCAAGCTCGCGTTCATCGCGACGTTCATCGCGGTCTTCTTCGGGGTGGCGCTGGTCGTCGCCTGTGGCGGGCTGATGGAGACGGGCATCCGGCTGGCCGTCCCACCGCAGCGCCTGGCGGCGGCCGACGTCGTGGTCAGCGGCAAGCAGACCTACGGCGTGCCCAAGAAGGACCCGCAGGACACCAAGGACATCAAGTCCGTGCCACTTGCCGAACGCTACTGGATCGATCCGGGCCTGGTGAACCGGATCCAGGAGGTGCCCGGGGTCGAACGGGCGGTCGCCGAGGCGTCCTTCGCCGCCACCGTGGTCCGCGACGGCGCTCCGGTGATCGTCGGCACCCAGTCACTGGGCCACGGCTGGGAGTCGGCCCAGCTCGGGCCGTACAAGCTCGACGGGCAGCCGCCCGCCCAGGCCGGCCAGGTCGTGCTGGACCGGGCGGTGGCCCGGCTGGCCCACGTCAAGGTCGGTGACCGGGTCGACGTGGTGGTCGGCGGAATCGCCTCCTCCTACCAGGTGAGCGGCATCGCCACCCCGCCGGTCGAGGCGGACCAGACGGCGCTGTTCTTCTCCGGCGACGACGAACGGCGACTCAACCCGCACACCGGCAGCGCCGACGCGATCGGCGTGGTGGCCAAGCCCGGCACCGACGTGGACGCCCTGCGCGGTCGGATCGAGCGGACCCTCGCCGACCGCAAGCTGGTGGTGCTGACCGGTGACGACCGCGGCGCGGCCGAGTTCCCCGAGGCGGTCGGCGGGCAGGCCCAGCTCATCCCGCTCGCCGGTGTCTTCGCCGGCATGACGGTCTTCGTGGCGATCTTCGTGGTCGCCAGCACCCTCGGCCTGTCGGTGCAGCAGCGGCAGAAGGAGATCGCGCTGCTGCGCTCCATCGGCGCGACACCCCGGCAGATCCGAAAGATGGTGCGCCGCGAGGCGCTTGTGGTCGCGGTCGGTGCGGCGATCCTCGGCGTCGTGCCCGGTGTGGTGCTGGGGCCGCTGCTGCACCACATCGTCTCGGAGGCCGGGGTGATCTCGCCGGTGGTCGAGTTCCACCAGGGCTTCCTGCCATACCTGATCGGCCCGATCGTCGGGATCTTCGCCGCGCTGATGGCCGCCAACGTCGCTGGTCGGCGTCCCGCCAAGACCCGGCCCACCGCAGGTATCGCCGAGGCCGCCCTCCAGCGCAAGTGGATCAGCTGGCCCCGGGTGGTGTTCTCCATCCTCTTCTTCGGCGGCGGGTTCGCCCTCCTGCTGGTGACGGCGATCGCGATGCGGGGGGCGGTGGCCTCGGCGACCGCCGGGCCGGCGGTGATGTGCTGGGCGATCGCCATCGCGTTGATCAGCCCGGGGTTGACCCGGCTGCTGGCCGCCATGCTCAGTGTGCCGGCGCGGGCGTTCTTCGGGCTCGCCGGCTACCTCGGCACGATCAACGTGCGGGTCCGCGCGGTCCGGGTGGCCTCCGCGGTCACCCCGATCATGCTGGCGGTGGGCCTGGCGCTGGCCAACTTCTACCTCCAGACCACCCAGAACGAGGCGGCCGAGCGCTACTACTCCGACAACCTCCGCGCCGACGCGGTGCTCAGCTCGACCACCGGCGGGTTCCCCGCCGACACCGTCGAGACGCTCCGCTCCGCGCCGGGCGTCGAGGCGGTGTCCGCGTACGTCACCAGCGCCGGTTGGATCAACAAGCCGTACGACGGGTCGCACGTCGAGTCGCCGTGGCCCCTGCAGGGGGTGAGCGGGGCCAGCGCCGCTGCCATCACCGGGGTGCGGACGAGCGCCGGCAACCTGACCGACCTCACCGGCAACACGGTGGCGCTGCCCGAGGTCGCCGGGAAGAACCTCGACATCGGTGTCGGGGACCAGATCACCCTGCGGCTCGGCGACCGGTCGGCGGTGGACCTGCGGGTGGTCGCGCTCTACCCGGCGAAGGAGGGGTACGAGACGATCATGCTCCCCGCCGAACTGCTCGCCGCCCACAGCACCACCGGGCTGGCCCGCCAGATCCTGGTCACCGCCGCGCCCGGTACCGACCGGGCCGCGCTCACGGCCGAGCTGCGGGAGAAGGTAGGCGGTCAGCCGGGCACCCTGATCGAGGGGCGCGACGCGATCACCACGTTCGCCGAGCGGACCAAGACCCTGGCGTGGGTCAACTACCTGCTCGTCGCGCTGGTCGCCGGCTACACCATGATCTCGGTGGCGAACACCCTGATCGTGGCCACCGCCGGTCGCCGTCGGGAGCTGGGCATGCAGCGGCTCATCGGCGCCACCCGGCAACAGGCGCTGCAGATGCTCGGCGTCGAGGCCGGCATGATCACCATCATCGGGGTCATCCTCGGGACCATCGCCTCCATCGTCACCCTGCTGCCGTTCAGCGCCGTGGTGCTGGGCCGGCCCGTCCCCTCCGGGTCGATCTTCATCTACATCGGCGTGGTGGCCGGTGCGGCGGCGCTCACCTTCGCCGCCACCCTGCTGCCGGGGCGTCGGGCGATGTTCTCCCGGCCGGCGGAGGCTGCCGTCGCCGTCGAGTAGCGTGGGAAGCACCATGCGGAACGCCCCCGGTCGACCGACCGGGGGCGTTCCGCATGGTCGCGTGGTGCTGCGGTGGACGGCGATCGGTGCGCCGTCACCGCCGCCTGGCGGACCGGTGACACCGCTTGGCCGGGGCGTCAGGAGACGTCGGCGCGGGTGCCGTTGAGGTACGCCAGCACGGCCAGCACCCGACGGTTGCTGTCGTCCGCCGGGGTGAGGTCGAGCTTGGTGAAGATGCTTGTCGTGTATTTGGCGACCGCGCCCTGACTGACGATGAGGCGCTGCGCGATGGCCGTATTCGAACATCCCTCGGCCATCAGCTTCAACACCTCCCGCTCGCGTGGGGTGAGCGTGGACAACGGCTCCCGACGGGACCTGCCTGCCAGCAGTTGCGAGATCACCTGCGGGTCCATCGCGGTGCCCCCGTCGGCGACGCGTCGGATGGCGTCGACGAACTGGTCACTGTTGAGCACCCGGTCCTTCAGCAGGTAACCGATGCCGCCGCTGGCGTCGGCGAGCAGCTCCTTGGCGTACAACTGCTCGACGTGCTGGGAGAGCACCAGGATGGGCAGGCCAGGGTAGCGGCGACGAGCCTCCAGGGCAGCCTGGAGGCCCTCATCGGTGAACGTCGGAGGCAGTCGCACGTCGACCACCGCGACCTCGGGGCGCAGGGTCACCAGCGCGTCGAGCAGCGCCGGACCGTTGTCGACCGCCGCGACGACCTCGAAGTCGTACGATTCGAGGAGCTGGACCATTCCCTGCCTCAGTAGGAAGAGGTCCTCGGCGAGTACAACGCGCACGGCAGCTCCAGGATCGCGACGGTCGGCCCACCTTCGGGACTGCTGAGGACGAGCGTCCCGTCGAACGTAGCACAGCGTCGTTCGATGCCCCGGATACCGGTGCCGAGCGAGGCGTCCGCGCCGCCCTGACCGTTGTCGATCACCACCGCCCGCAGTAGACCGTCCTCGTGGCACAGCTCGATGCTGGCCCGGTCGGCCTTGGCGTGCTTGACGACGTTGTTCAGCAACTCGGAGAGGGCGAAGTAGACGGCGGACTCCGCCGGGGCGGCCAACCGGCCGGGCACGTCGGTGGTGACCTCGACCTCGATCGGGCTCTCCAGCGCGATGGCCTGGATGGCGTCCTCCAGGCCCCGCTCGGCGAGAACCGGTGGATGGATGCCCCGGATCAGGCAGCGCAGCTCCTCCAGCGCGGTGGCGGTGGCGTTGCGCGCGTCGACCAGCAGGGTCTCCGCGGCGTCCGGATTGGTACGCAGCTGCCGGGTGGCCGCGCCGAGTTTCATGCCGATCGCGACCAGCCGGGCCTGCGCGCCGTCGTGCAGGTCCCGTTCGATCCGGCGCAGCTCGGTGGCCTGGATGTTGATCACGTCTGACCGGGTCTCGGAGAGGTGCCGCATCCGGGAGGCGATCACCGACCGCTCACTGGGCCCCAGGAGCGATCTGGCGAAATGGGCGTGTCCGGCGATCACGTGTGGGGTGGCGGCCGCCCAGATCCCGAACAGCACCAGACTGACAAGCGCCCCGAGTGCCGCATGCGGCCAGGAGTCCAGCGCGGTGAAGCCGTACCAGAAGTTCACCCCGGACTCGCGCATCAGCATCCAGAACCCGGTGGAGAGCACCAGCCCCTCCACCGAGTAGACCAGCAGGGTGAGCGGCAACAGCCCGAGCGCGAACCCGACCAGCGCGTTGAGGAGCAGGAACAGCAGGTCACGCCAGGTCGCCGGGTCGGTGAGGATGGACCGGCAGCGTTGCACCCAGCCGAACATCCCCGGTTCCAGCGGTGGCAGCGGAAGGTAGGGCGAGGCGATCGGGACCCCGGACCGGGTGGCGATCTTCCGGCACAGCCCGGTCAGCCGGCGGACCAGCGGGGTGACCACCGGCAGCAGCAGCACCCCGACGCCGAGCAGGATGAACGCCGTGGCGAGGGTGGTGACGATGAAGAGGGCCAGGCTGAGCGCGGCGGTGGCGACGAGCACCACGCCCCGTCCGGTGGCGTACAGGGCCCGGGTCAGTGCCCGTCCGGTGAGCCCTATGGCGACGGCGACGTCCATATTCTCCGGCTCTCCCGGTCACGGTGGTAGGTCGATGGTGGTGCCCGCACTCAGGGGCGTGTCGTGCACGACGAGCTGACGGAACTCGGTGCCGACCGGCGTGTCGTAGACCAGCGACCCGCTGACCTCCGCGCCGGGCTTGATGTTCTTCGTCAACCGCTGGGTGTCCGGATAGTAGAGCAGGGACCGGGCATCGGGCGTGTAACCGCGCCCGTCGGCGTCGACCAGCCGTTGGCTGAGCGGCCAGACGATGGTGCCCTTGGTGCCCTTGTTGACGATGTCGACGTCGACCATGCAGAACACCCCGTCCGCCTTCTGGGTCAGCGGCCAGAATCCGATCTCACGTTGCCCGCAGTGCACCCCCCGTACGGTGAATTCCAGTGACCCGTCCTGCCCGCTGGCGGTGGCGGGGGACGGGCTGGGGGAGGGCGAAGGGCTCGGGCTCGGCGTGGTGCTGGCGGGCGCGGCCGGACCCGGGCCGGCGACCGGGGTGTCCCGCTGGTCGGCCTGGCGCAGCGCGACGACGCCGAGCACGACGGCGGCGAGCACCGCCACCACCCCGGTCGACACCGCCGCCCAGGACGGCGGCGGCCGATGCGGCGGTGACGCCGGAGCGCGCAGGGTGGCCGGTTGCCCCGCGGCGGGATACCACCGGGTGCCGGTGAGTTGCTCGGTGGTCGTGGCCACCGGCTCCAGCGCCGACCGGATGGTCGCCGTGTCGGCGCTGCCGACCAGGACCAGCATCGCCTCCCGGGCGGTGGGTCGTTGCCGGGGGTCGGCGCGCAGGGCCCGGGCGACCACCGCGGCCAGGCCGGCGGGCAGTCCACTCAGGTCGGGGCCGTCGGCCGGGTGGACCCGGGGGTCGACCGGCAGCCGGCCGGTGGCGGCCCAGCCGACGAGGATGCCCCAGGCGTAGACGTCGGCGGGCTGGGCCGGGGGGAGGCCGGCGAGGCGTTCCGGAGCCAACCAGCCGGGGGTGCCGTACGACGGACCGGTGGTCGGGTCGAGGGCCTCGATCAGGCTCGCCAGGCCGAAGTCGATGACCTTCGGCCCGAACGGGGACAGCAGCACGTTGCGGGGGGTCAGGTCGCCGTGGGCCAGCCCGGCGGCGTGGATCGCGGTGAGCCCGGCTGCCACGCCGACCGCCAATGCCTCGGCCTGGGGGCCGGAGAGCGAGCCGTGCCGGGCCACGTGCTCGTGCAGGGACGACCCGGTGACGTACTCGGTGACGAGGTAGGGGACCGGTCCCTGTGGATCGGCGTCGAGCACCCGGGCCGTACAGAAGTCGGCCACCCGGCCGGCGGCGGCGACCTCCCGGGCGAAGCGCCGTCGGAACTCCGGTCGGGACCGCAGTTCGTCGTGGACGAGCTTGACCGCCACCCGGCCTCCATCCGACGCCTCGGCCAGGAACACCACCCCCATGCCGCCCGAGCCGAGCAGCCTGCGCAACCGGTAGGGCCCGACCTGCTCCGGATCACCCGGCCGCAGCGGTGACCCTGGCTCGGCCACTGCGCCGCTGGTCAGCTCGCCCATGTATACAAGTGTCCCATGTCGGGTCGAGGCGCGGGCCCCGCAACGTCCCCGATGGACCCATCGTGCCGGCCGTCGCCCGCCGGTGTGGGGGTGTGCCCGGGTAGGGGTTCGCTACGGGTTGGCACGGCCAGGGGTGGAACTACCGTGCTTAGGGTTGGCACCGCCGGAGGCGGAACCTAACGTGTGGTCGCACGCGCTCACCGGCGCGTGCCGCGGTCGGCGGCCCCGCCGGCTGACGACGGGGTCGCCGACCCCGGCGGTACGGGCGCCCGAGCCGCGGCACCGACGGCGTGACGACCGGCGGGGGTGCCGCCGGGCCGGGTGCCGGTCCCGTCGCGTCCGGGTGCCGCGCCGTGGTGGTGCGCGCCGCGCGCAGGAGAGAGGGACGTGATCGCCCATGACCTCGACGGCATGGTACGACGACGGGCAGCCGACGGAGGGCGGGACGACCGCCGCCACCGAGGTCCGTCAGTTGGACCGGGTGGTGATCCGGTTTGCGGGTGACTCGGGTGATGGGATGCAGTTGACGGGGGACAGGTTCACCTCGGAGACGGCGCAGTTGGGTAATGATATTTCGACG
This sequence comes from Micromonospora sp. DSM 43699, assembly GCF_055517075.1. Taxonomy (NCBI): domain Bacteria; kingdom Bacillati; phylum Actinomycetota; class Actinomycetes; order Micromonosporales; family Micromonosporaceae; genus Micromonospora; species Micromonospora sp. DSM 43699. Next base: position 11 of record NZ_JBTMMT010000022.1, on the reverse strand, counting down.
TTGCCGAATTT